>NZ_JASCQN010000041.1:0-268801 GCF_030010475.1 Halomonas kalidii
AGCGGAGCTGGGCTCCTACAGGGGGGCTGGTTCCTGCGCTGTAGGAGCTTGGCTCTGCCGAGCGATTGGCGCCGCAGGCGCCCCGGTGATGGCCGCCAACGCCGCAGACAACCGCCTGGCGCCGCTTCGCGACGCAATCGCCCAGCGGAGCTGAGCTCCTACAGGGTGGTCATTGCACCATCGGGTAGGAGATTGGCGCCTCAACGCCCCCTCCGCTCCAGCACGCGGATGACCTCGGGTACCGCCAGCGCCTGGTCCTCGATGCCCGCGTAGAGCTCGCGCACCGCGCCGGCCACGCCGCGCGCCACGCCGAGCTCGTCGGTCATGGCATGGTAGTAGCCGATGTCCTTGCTGGCATTGGCCACGCTGAAGCGGAAGCCGGAGGGATCACCGGCCTCGATGAAGGGGCGCATCCGCTCGAATACCACGCCGCCGCCGCCGCCCTTGCCCAGCACCTCCAGCAGCGCACCGTCGTCGATGCCGGCGCGCCGCGAGGCCGCCGTCGCCTCGGCCAGCACCGCCGAGAAGCCCAGCGACACATAGTTGTGCAACAGCTTCAGGGTATGCCCGGCGCCCACCGCCCCGGCGTGGGTGATGGTCTCGGCGAAGCTCTCGAGCAGTGGCCGCGTCTCGGCGAACAGCGCCGCCGGGGCTCCCACGATCAGGTTGAGACGCCCCTCGGCGGCCTCCTTCGGGGTGCGGGTCATGGCCGCATCCATAAAGCGCCCGCCGGCAGCGGCGACCCGCTCGGCAACCCGTTCTGTCGAGCTCGGCAGCGCCGTGGAGCAGTCGACTACCACGCTGCCCTCGACCAGCCCCTCCAGCACGCCGCCGGGCTCGAACAGCACCGCCTCGACCTGGGGCGAACCGGTCACGCAGAGGATGATCACCTCGGCACCCTCGGCCACCTCGCGCCCCGAGGCCTTCGACACGGCACCGGTGGCCAGCAGGTCCGCCACCGGCTGGTTGCCGGGGTGGTCCAGGAAACAGAGCCGGTGGCCGTCACTCAGGATGTTGCGGGCGATACCGTGGCCCATCAGGCCCACGCCGATCATGCCGACACGGCGGGATTGGCTCATCGTATGACTCCCCTATCAGGGTAGCGACACGCGAGGCATCGCTACAGGATTCGAACCATGCAAGATAACGGTATAAATCGGCTGCCGGCTCCTCGCCGCTCAACCGTGGCGAATCGCCACCGTCTTGATACGGGTATAACCTCTCAGCCCCTCGAAGCCCTTCTCGCGGCCGTGGCCGGAACGGCCGACCCCGCCGAAGGGCAGCTCGATGCCACCGGCGGCGCCGTAGTTGTTGACGAACACCTGGCCACTGCGGATGCCCTTGGCCAGGCGCAGCTGCCGTCCCCCGTCACGGGTCCAGATCCCGGCACACAGGCCGAAGTCGGTGGCATTCGCCAGCGCCAGGGCCTCGGCCTCGTCGGCGAAGACCTGCACCGCCAGCACCGGGCCGAACAGCTCCTCGTGCAGCACCTCGTGGCCGGCGGGGATATCGGCCAGCACCCGCGGCACCACGAAGTGCCCGCCGGCGGGCGCCGTGTCGGCCAGCCGGCCCCGGGCCGCCACCCGGATGCCATCGGCCCGGGCCCGTGCCAGCCGCGCCTCGAGCTGCGCCTTCTGGCGGGCATTGATCAGCGGGCCGCAGTCGGCGTCGGCCTCGCCGGCATCGCAGCGCAGCGCCGAGAAGCGCTCGGCGAGCCGCGCCAGCACCACTTCGGCGCAGTCACGCTGCACCAGCAGGCGGCTACCCGCGGAGCAGGTCTGGCCGGCGTTCTGGATGATGCCGCGCACCACCGCCTCCAGGGCCGTGTCCAGGTCGGCATCGGCGAACAGCAGCTGGGGCGACTTGCCGCCCAGTTCCATGGTCACCGGCACATGGTGCTCCGCCGCCGCCCGGGCGACCCGGGTGCCGGTCTCGGGCGAGCCGGTGAAGGAGAGATGCTGGATCCCCGGGTGCGCCGCCAGCGCCGCCCCCGCTTCGCTGCCCAGGCCCGGCACCACGTTGAGCACGCCGGGCGGCAGGCCATGCTCCACGGCCAGCTCGGCCAGGCGCAGCACGCTCAGGCAGGCGTCCTCGGCCGGCTTGAGCACCACGCTGTTGCCGGCCGCCAGCGCCGCCGCCACGCAGCGGCCGAAGATCTGCGCCGGGTAGTTCCAGGGAATGATCTGGGCGCAGACCCCGTAGGGCTCGCGCAGGGTCATCACCGCGAAGTCGTTGTCGAAGGGAAGGGTCTCGCCGTGCAGCTTGTCCGCCGCCCCACCATAGAAGCGGAAGTAGCGGGCGCAGGCGGCAATGTCGCTGCGGGCCTGGGTCATCGGCTTGCCGGTGTCGGCGCACTCCAGCGCCGCCAGCCGGTCGCGGTCGGCCTCGATGGCCGCGGCGAAGGCCAGCAGCCACTCGCTGCGTCGGCGCGCGGGCCAGTTCGCCCAGTTGCCGAGCCGGCCGGTAAAGGCCCGGCCGGCGGCGCCGACGGCGGCATCGACCTCCTCGGGCCGGCAGCGGGCGATGCGGGTGATGGGCTCCCCGCGGGCCGGGGCCTCCACCTCCAGGGTCGCCTGGGTCGCGACCCACTCGCCGCCGATCAGTGCCAGGCTCGGCGGCATCTCGGGTAGGGGCTGCATGGCGTCTCTCCTTGTCGTTGTCATCAGTAGAGCAGGTCGACCAGCCCCAGCGAGATCCAGGGCATATAGGTGATCGCCATCAGACAGGCCAGGATCACCAGCACGAAGCGAAACAGCCAGGGGAGCATCTGATCGATGGAGATCTTGGCCACCGCACAGGCGGCGAAGAGATTGACGCCCAGCGGGGGCGTTATCATCCCCAGGGCCAGATTGACCACCATCACGAGTCCGAAGTGCACCGGCTGGATACCGAACTGCATGGCGATGGGCGTGAGGATCGGTGCCAGCACCAGGATCGCCGCCGACGTCTCGATGAACATCCCCACCACCAGCAGCAGGCCGTTGACGGCCAGCAGGAAGGCCCAGGGACTATCGAACACCGCAGTGACCCAGGCGGCGATCTCCCTGGGCAGGCCGGAGCGGCTGATCAGGAAGCTGAACAGCGCCGCGGCGGCGATGATCAGCATCACCGCCGCGGTGGAGATCACGCTCTGGCGCAGGATCGGCCCCAGGTCGACGAGCCGCAGCTCGCGGTAGAGCAGCCCGCCCACCGCCAGGGCGTAGAAGACCGCCACCGCCGAGGCCTCGGTGGGGGTGAAGACGCCGCCGTAGATGCCGCCGATCACCACTACCGGCATCAGCATGGCGGCCCAGGCGCGCCGGAAGGCGACGGTAAACTGCGTCCGATCCTCACGGTCCTGCAGGCCGTAACCGCGCACCTTGCAGAACAGGTAGAGGAACAGCAGCAAGGCCCCGGCGACCAGCACCCCGGGCCCGATGCCGGCGATGAACAGCTGGCCGATCGAGGTGTCGGTGCTGACCCCGAACAGGATCAGCGGGATCGACGGCGGGATCAGCACGCCGAGCTCCGCCGAGGAGGCCTGGATCGAGGCGGCCAGCGGCCGAGGGTAGCCGTGGTTGACCATCGCCGGGATCAGGATGGCGCCGATGGCGAAGGTGGTGGCCACGCTGGAGCCCGACACCGCGGCGAACATCATGCAGGTCAGCACGCAGGTCATCGCCAGGCCACCCTGCAGGCCACCGACGATGGACTTGGCGAGGTCCACCAGCCGCGCCGAGATGCCCCCGGCGGCCATCAGGTTACCGGCGAGGATGAAGAAGGGAATGGCCATCAGCGGGAAGTGGTCGATGCCGATGAACACCTGCTGGGGCACCATCAGCAGCGGCAGGCGCGAGAAGAACTCGATGCCGATGATCGAGGCCAGCATGATCGAGATGGCGATGGGCACGCCCACCGCGAAGAGGATGATCAGCGAGAGGCCGATGACGAGGTTCATGGGCGGCCTCCCGGCTCATCGGTGAAAACGGCGTCGCCCTGCCGCATCGGCTGGGCCTCGCCATCGGGGGTGACGTCACTGTTCTCGGGGCCGAGTTGCTCCTGGCCCAGCGCCTGGGCGGCCAGCCGCGCGATCACCGCCAGCATGGCGAAGGCACTGCCCACGGGGATCGCCGCATAGGCCCAGGACATCGACACCTGCAGCGCCGAGAGGGTCTGGCCGCTGACGCGCAGTGTCATCTGGGCGCCGTAGACCACCAGCACGCCCAGCACCAGCAGGCAGCAGGCGCCGACGGCGAACTCCAGGGCCAGCAGCCCACGCCGGGGCACCAGCTTGTAGATCAGCTCGACCGCCATCATGTAGCCACCGCGGAAGGTCGCGGCCGCCCCCATGAAGACACACCAGATCATGGTGGTGCGGGACAGCACCTCCGACCAGGTCGAAGGGGCGTTGAAGATGAAACGGGTCAGCACCTGATAGAAGCCCAGCGTGACCGACACGACCAGCATCGCCAGGGCGATCGTCATGGCCAGCCGGGTCGTCAGGTCTTCCAGGCGGAGAAACCGGGATACCATCGGGACATCCTTTGTGGTGGTGGGGCACCCGGCCGGACGGCCGGATGCCGGGTCGGAGGTTCAGCAGCTGCTGGCGCGGATACGGTCGAGCATCTCGCTGCCGTACTGCTCGGTATAGATCTGGTAGGCGGGCTCGACGGCCTGCTGGAAGGGTGCCGTGTCGACGTCGGTCTTGACGGTCATGCCCTTCTCGCGCAGCAGCTCGATGCCCTCCTCCTCCAGGCGGGACACTTCCCCGCGGGTGGCCTCGGCGGAGGCGCGGGCGGCCTCGCTGAACCACTCGCGCTGCTCGTCGCTCAGCCCGTCCAGCAGGATCGGCGAGCCCAGCACGGCGGCCGGCGAGTAGACGTGGCCGGTCAGCGAGAGATGGTCCTGCACTTCCCAGAAGTTGGTGGCCACGATCACCGTGATGGGGTTCTCCTGGCCATCCACGGTGCCCTGCTGCAGAGCCGTGAAAAGCTCCGGGAAGGCCATCGGGGTGGGACTCGCGCCCAGCTGGCGGAAGGCCTCCTGGTGCACCTGGTTCTCCATGGTGCGCACCTTCAGCCCCTTGGCATCTTCGGGGGAGTTCACCTCGCGCTGGCTGTTGGTCAGGTGGCGAAAGCCATTCTCGGACCAGGCCAGGCCGACCAGCTCATGCTCGCCCATCTTGTCGAGCAGGTCCTGGCCGACCTCGCCATCGAGCACGCAGCGCGCCTGGCCGTAATCCTCGAACAGGAACGGCAGGTCGAGCACGTAGGTCTCGGGCACGAAGTTGCCCAGCGGGCCGGTGGAGGTGATCACCACGTCCACGGTCCCGATCTGCAGGCCCTCGATCATGGCGCGCTCGCCGCCCAGGGAACCGGAGGCGTGCTCGTTGACGATGAACTCGCCGTCGGACAGCCGCTCCAGGGTCTCCTTGAAGGCGTCCGCACCCACCGAGTAGTGGGAGCTGTCCGACAGGGTGTGGCCGAGGGTGACCTCGGTGGCGGCCTGGGCATTGAGGGCCGTCATGGCGAGTGCGGCGGTCGTGGCACCGGTGATGGCCGTGGCCAGGGTACGGCGGGCGAAAGTGGCTTTCATTGTTGTCACCTCAGTTGGCATTGACACGCTTGGGAAGAACCCCGGGGTGCGTCGGCCCGGGATCAGGCACGTTCGTCCAGGAAGGCCTCGACGATCTCGCGGAAGTCCTTGTCGCTCTGGAAGCCCAGCTGGCGGGCTCGTTCATTGGTGAATCGCGCCGGCCAGCTGCCGACGATGGCCTCGATGCGCGCATCGGGCTCATGACGGACACGGGCCAGCGCCTCGTCGCCGGCTACCTCGCGCAGCGCCTCTAGCATCTCGGCGACGCTGACTGTGATGCCCGGCAGCATGAAGGCACGGAAGGGCCCCAGGGCCTCGCCCGGCACCTCGGCGCCATGGATCAGGGCATCGACCACCTTGGTCGGCGACATCACGAACAGCTCCAGGTCGGTGGGTACCGGGCAGACGGCCTCCTCGCCGGTGAGCGGTTCGCGCAGGATGCTGGAAGCGAAGCTCGAGGCCGCGGCATTGGGGCGACCGGGGCGAATGACGATGGTCGGCAGGCGCAGCACCAGGCCATCGACGAGGCCGCGGCGACTGTAGTCGTTGACCAGCAGCTCACTCATGGCCTTCTGGGCGCCATAGGAGTTCTGGGGGTGCATCGCGGCCATGTCGTCGAGCACCGCCGGCAGCTCGCCGCCATAGGCCGCCACGGAGCTGGCCATGACCAGCCGGGTCTCGGCGAGCCCGTGGGCACGACAGCCCTCGAGCAGGGCGCGGGTGGCGTCGAAGTTGACGGCCATGCCCAGGTCGAGGTCCGCCTCCGCCGCCGAGCTGACCACCGCCGCCAGGTGATAGATGACATCGGGCCGGGCCTCCAGTACCGGGTCCAGCGCGCCCGGGGCGGTGATGTCCAGCGCCAGGGACACCACCTCGACGCCCTCCCTGTCGATGGCGGGTGGCTCGGCCTGGTCGACCAGGGTCAGGCGGCGGATCGCGACGCCATTGAGTTTCCCGCGGTCGAGGAGTTGGTTGACGAGGCGCTGGCCGAGAAAGCCGGCCGCGCCGGTGATGACGATATGCATGGTGGTCTCGCTTCCTGTTGTCGTTGCTGCGTTGCTGTGTGCCGACGCCGCCCATGGGGTCTGACCCCGCTCCCGACCGAAACCGGCAACACCGCCCCCTCACCGACCCCGCGTCCCGGGGGTCAGACCCCCGAGGGGGAAGGACTCCACCCCTGGCGGCGGCCGCCTTGGGGTCTGACCCCGTTCCCGACCGAAACCGGCGACATCGGCTCCCTCGCCGACCTCGACGTCCCGGGGGGTCAGACCCCCGAGGGGGAAGGACTCCCTCCCTGGGTGCCCTCCTCCTCCTCGGCCCTTAGCCCATACGCCCGGCCCCAGCCGAGCCCCTGGCGGGTGCCGCCGGCCGGGCGATACTCGCAGCCCACCCAGCCGTCGTAGCCCAGCGCCGCCAGGCGCTCGAGGATGGCCGGGTAGTGAACCTCGCCGACATCCGGCTCATGGCGTCCCGGCACCCCGGCGACCTGCACATGGCCGATCCGCGCGAACTGCCGCTCCAGGTGCTGGATCAGGTCGCCTTCCATGAGCTGGCAGTGATAGAGGTCGAACTGCAGCCGCAGGTTGTCGGCGCCCACCGCCTCCAGCACCGCCATGGCGTGCGCCTGGCGGGAGAGGAAGTAGCGCGGCATGTCGCGGGTGTTGATCGGCTCGATCAGCACCTCGCGTCCCGCCTTCGCCGCCTCGGCGGTGGCGAAGCGCAGGTTGTTCAGGTAGGTGGCCTGATGCGCCGCGAGGGTCTCGGCATCGGCCCCCGCGGGCAGCAGCCCGGCCATGGCATGGACCCGCGGGCAGTCGAGCGCCTCGGCATAGCGCAGCGCCTCGATCGTCGCGTCACGGAACTCGGCCTCGCGGCCCGGCAGGCTGGCGAGCCCTCGCTCGCCCGCCTCCCAGTCCCCCGGCGGCAGGTTAAACAGCACCTGCTCGAGGCCGGCATCATCCAGCGCCGCCCGCAGGGTCTCGGGGGCATGGGCGTAGGGAAACAGGTACTCCACCCCGCGGAAGCCGGCATCGGCGGCGGCAGCGAAGCGATCGAGGAAGTCATGCTCGGTGAACAGCATGCTGAGGTTGGCGGCCAGTCGAATCATCGTCGGGTCCTGTTCGAATGGGGATCAGTCGCGCGGGAAACGCGCCTCGAGTTCGGCGACCTGCTCGGGGGTCAGGGCGCGCGGGTTCTGGCCGCGCAAGAGCAGGTAGAGCCTGGCGGTCTCCTCGAGCTCCTCGGTGGCGTAGACCGCCGCCTCGAGCGACTTGCCGGCCACCACCGGGCCGTGGTTGGCCAGCAGCACGGCGCTGTGCTGGCCGGCCAGGCCGCGCACCGCATCGCCGAGGCTCGGGTCACCGGGCACGTGGTAGGGCACCAGCGGCAGCCGGCCCACGCGCATCACATAGTAGGCGGTCAGCGGCGGGATGCAGTCGCAGGGGTCGACCTCGGGCAGGCAGGAGACGGCGACGGAGTGTGTCGAGTGCAGGTGCACGATCGCCCCGGACTGCGGCCGCTGCTCGTACATCGCCGTGTGCAGGAAGCTCTCCTTGGTCGGCTTGTCGCCATCGAGCAGTCGCCCGTCGCGGTCGAGGCGCGAGATGCGCGCCGGATCGAGCCGCCCCAGGCAGGCATTGGTCGGCGTCATCAGCCAGCCGCCGTCGCCGGTGCGCACGCTGATGTTGCCGCTGGAGCCCATGGTCAGGCCGCGGTCGAACAGCGACTGGCCCAGGGTCGCGATCTGTTCGCGCAGGGCGTTCTCGTCATGCACGCTCATGGCGTCTCCTCCGTTGGCAGCACCGCGAAGGCCCGGGTGAAGAAGTCCTCGCCGCCGAAGTTGCCGGACTTGAGCGCCAGCGACAGCGGCGCCGCTCGCCCCGACAGCGGCGTCTGGGTCCAGGGCACGCCGGGGTCGATCTGCTCGCCGATGCGCAGCTGGCGGATGCCGAGCGCCGAGACCACCGCCCCGGAGCTCTCGCCGCCGGCCACCACCAGCCGCCCCACGCCCTCCTCCACCAGGATGGTGGCCAGTTGCCCCAGCGCCTGCTCGACCAGGCGTCCGGCCCGCGCGACGCCCAGCGTCGCCTGGGCCGCCTCGACCCGCCGCGGGTCGGCGGAAGCGTAGACCAGCACCGGTCCGCCGGCGCCGAGCCGCTCCCGGGCGAAGGCCAGGGCCGCCGCCAGGTGATCGTCGCCTTCGGCCAGCGCCAGCGGGTCCAGGGCGAAGCCGGGGTGACGCTCGAGGAAGTGCCGCACCTGGCCGAGGGTCGCCCGGGAACAGCTGCCCGACAGCACCAGGGCGCGGCCCGAGGCCGGCGCCAGGCGGCCGGGCTCGGCCACTTCGGCCAGCCAGCCACGGCGGCGGTACTGCGCGGGCAGCGCCTGGCCCAGGCCGGAGCCGCCGGTGACCAGCGGCATGTCCACCACCGCCTCGGCCAGCACCTCGAGATCCGCTTCGTCCAGGGTGTCGCAGATCACATGGCGCACCCCCTGCTCCGCCAGCGCGTTGAGATGCTGGCGGGTCGCCGCACCGCCACGGGCCAGCACCGCTCGCGCCGCCAGCCCCACCGGGTGGGGGGTCTGGCGCGTCAGCACCCGCACCAGGTCGGCATCGCGCATGGGATTGAGCGGGTGGTGCTGCATGCCGCTGTCGCTGAGCAGCCGGTCGCCGACGAAGAGATGGCCCTGGTAGACGGTGCGCCCGTTGACCGGGAACGCCGGCACCATCACCGTCTGGCTTGCCCGCAACCGCTCCAGCAAGGCATCGCTGACCGGGCCGATATTCCCGGCATCGGTGGAGTCGAAGGTCGAGCAGTACTTGAAGAAGCACTGACGGGCTCCCTGCCCCTGCAGCCAGTCGAGGGCGGCGAGGGAGTCCTCGACGGCCTGCGACGTGGGGCAGGAGCGGGACTTCAGCGCCACCACCACCGCATCGACATCGACCAGCGCCAGCGGCTGCTCCGGGACGCCGATGACCTGCACGCAGCGCATGCCGCTGCGCACCAGGTTGTTGGCGAGGTCGGTGGCCCCGGTGAAGTCATCGGCGATGGCGCCGAGCACGATCCCCATGGTCAGGCCTCACCGTCGTCGTTGGCCGCCTCGGGCAGGGCGATGCCCGACAGCCGCTGGTAGACCTTGATCACGGCCGCGTCGTCCTCGCGACCGAAGCCGGCGCCCTTGGCCGCGGTGAACTGCTGCAGGGCACTGGCGGTCACCGGGGTCGGCATGGCCAGCTCGCGGCCGGTGTCGTGGACGATGTTGAGGTCCTTGACGAAGATGTCGACGGCGGACAGCGGCGTGTAGTCGCCCTTGAGGATGTGCGGCACCCGGTTCTCGAACATCCAGGAGTTGCCCGCCGAATGGGTGATCACCTCATAGACGGTGTCCGGATCCAGCCCCATGCGGATGCCCAGCGCCATGGCTTCCGCCGCGGTGGCGATATGCACCCCGGCCAGCAGCTGGTTGACGAGCTTCATGCTCGAGCCGATGCCGGCCTCGTCACCCAGGCGATAGACGGTGGCGGCCATGCCGTCGAGGGCCGGGGCGGCCTTGTCGAAGGCCGCGGGGGCGCCCGAGGCCATCACCGATAGCTGCCCGGCCCGCGCCTTGGCGGCCCCGCCGCTGATCGGTGCATCGAGCATCTCGAGCCCTGCCGCGGCCAGCCGCTGGCCGAACCGGCGCGCGGTGCTGGGCGCCACGGTGGCGCACTGCAGTACCACGCGGCCCGGCGCGAGGGCGCCCACCAGGCCATGGTCACCGAACAGGACCTGCTCGACCTGATCGGCATTCACGACCACCAGGAGCACGATGTCGCAGTGCGCAGCCAGTTCCGCCGGGGTGGCGGCACAGCGCCCCCCCTCGGCCTCGAAGGCGTTGCGCGCCTGGGCGGACACATCACAGCCCGTCACCGCCAGTCCCTGCTCGAGCAGCGCGGTGGCCGTGCCCCTGCCCATGGCCCCTAGACCGATGACCCCGATGCGAGGCGTGCTTGCGGAAATGTCGCTCACCTGTCGATCTCCCGATGCTCTGTGATACGTCGTGTCCAATGATTCGTGATGGTAGCGCTGCCATGTTAGCGCTAACATAGTTCTAAACGAGAGACTTCCCATCAGCAAGCCCAGTGTGCAAGGATGAGACCAATGTCTAACCAACCCAACACAAGGACGCGGCGCCGTCGTGGCTCGGCCCAGCCGACCCTGAAGGAGGTCGCCGAAGCGGCGGGAGTTTCCTCCATCACCGCCTCACGTGCGCTGAACACCCCCGAACGGGTCAGCGAGGCCGCCCGTGCCCGAGTGCTGCAGGCCGTGGAGCAGCTCGGCTATGTGCCCAACCTGGTGGCCGGCAGCCTCGCCTCCGCCAGCTCCCGCTTCATCGCGGTGATCGTGCCGTCATTGGCCAATGCCGTCTTCATCGAGGTGATCAACGGGCTGCAGGAGACCTTCGAGGCGCGCGGCTACCAGATCCTGCTCGGCAACACCGACTACGACCTGCAGCGCGAATACCAGCTGATCCGCACCTTCTTCGGCTGGTCCTGTTCGGCGCTGGTGACCGCCGGGCTGTGCCACAGCGCCCCCTGCCGCACCCTGCTCGAGGGCTGGGAGCACCCGATCATGGAGGTGATGGAGCTGGGCGAGGCGATGGACCTCAACGTCGGCCTCGACCACCGCGACGCCGGGCGCTGCATGGCCCGCCACCTGCTCGACCGCGGCCACCGCGCCATCGCCTTTGTCGGCGCGGGCATGGCCGCCGACTACCGCGCCGAGCTGCGCTACGAGGGCCACCGCGAAGTGCTCGCCGGCCATGACCTGGATGCCCCCTGCCTCGACATCGGCCGGCCGGGCGGGCTCGACGGCGGCGCCCGAGGGCTGGAGCTCGCCCTGGAGCACCACCCCGGCATCACCGCCATCCACTTCGCCAACGACGACCTCGCCGCCGGCGCCCTGCTCCACGCCCAGCGCCTCGGCCTGGGCGTGCCCGAGCGAATCGCCATCGCCGGCTTCAACGGCCTTTCCCTGGGCCAGCACGTTACCCCGCGGCTGACCACCATCCGCTCGCCTCGCCACACCATCGGCCGGCTGGCCGCCGAGGAGGTGCTCCGGCGGCTCGACGGCAAGGCGGTACGCCGGCGCCAGCACGACGTCGGCTTCACCCTGCTCGAGGGCGAGAGCACTTGAGCCAGAGCACCTGATCCCATAACGCACGACGCCGCGGCTTGGAAGCACGCCGGGGCGTCGCACCTGATGCAGCATGGCATAGAGCAACAGGCGCTCCTCGCGACCGTTACGGGTAAGCAGGATGTTAGTCGGCATGGCGTAGGGATAGGTCATGGTGCCGTCGGGACGCACCCGGTTGCCGGTTTTCGTGGCCACCAGCTCGCTCCCGGCGGGAATGGGGGTGACGACTGTGGCCCCGCGACTGACAGGTCTTTACCGGCGAATGCCGCTTCCCCCCCCCTGCCACCGCTTCCAGCTCGGCCTGCCGCCCCACGGCCACCTGGCTGATATAGGGCATCAGGTTATTGGGAATGCCCTGGGGGTCCTCGCCGATCACCCCGGATGGATGCGCGCCGATGGGATTGAAATAGCGCAGTAGCACCATCGACCAGCGCGGATCGGCAGCCTGGAGATCCTCGAGCATCGTCTCGACCATGGCCTTGGAACTGACATAGGGGTTCGAGGTGGTGCCGCGGGGTAGGGTCTCGACATAGGGCACCGGGGCCTCCACTCCGTAAACGGTGGCCGAAGAGCTGAACACCAGCCGGTACACGCCCGCCGCCGCCATGGCCTGGCACAGCACCAGCGTGCCGTAGACGTTGCTCTCGTAGTAGGCCAGCGGCTTGTCGATGCTCTCACCCACCGCCTTGAGGCCGGCGAAGTGCACGACCGAAGAGATGGCATGCTTGGCAAATAGCGCATCGAGCAGCGCCCGGTCGCGGACATCCCCTTGCACGAAGGTCACCGCCTGGCCGGTGAGCGCCTCCACCCGATGCAGCGCCAGCAGCGAGCCGTTGCACAGGTTGTCGAGCACCACCACACGATGGCCAGCCTGCAACACTTCCAGCACGGCATGCGAGCCGATATAGCCCGCCCCCCACCGGTCACGAGGATGGTCATCGGACACGCTCCAACTGAAACGGAATGTGTTCGAAGGTAACTCTCGTGGCCGCAGCCTGCAGGACCAATTCCACTGATCCGGCGATTGGTTTGCATCATGCCCGGCGTGCAGAAACGACAATGCCGCGGGATGAACCGCGGCATTGTCGTCTTGAAGAGGCTCCCGGGGTCAGCCTCGACGCCGTTTACCGGAGGCCCCGGGGGATCTGACCCAAATGGCACTTACTTAAGCTTTTTCGGATGTCCGTATAGTTGGATTTCCTCACGAGCTTGGTGGCGATGCGTTTTCAATAACCGGTGGGGCCTGGGCCGCCGTTGGATGGCCCTTGGCTCCAGCCGATCCGGCCGCTGGCCCACTTGAATCGCTGTGGTGAGCGTCATCACATCGTGAAACGGTTCTGCCATCAGTCATGGACGACCCGCTATCTCCAGAAAAACTGCAGGATGTGCTTGAATTAAGGAACTCACATATTTGGGCAACGTGCCCGCCCATATCCCGGAATGGGTCATCATCCTGCGTATCATGTTGTATGCCAGCAGATACACGCAGGCTTCTTTTTCGACCATATCGGGAGTCTTGCAGCGCAGCACCTCCATACCCAGCGTCGTCTTGATATCCCGGAAGCTCAGTTCTATCTGCCAGCGCTCCTTGTAGAGTGTCTGTATCTGCTGACGTGGCGCCTGCTTGGAGGAGCACAGCGTCGTGACGAGGACCATACTCCCGAAGTTTCGGATTTGACGATCACCTGTCGTCGGCGTTTCTTCCAGCTGCCGGCGGCGTACTTGATGAAGCCGAAGACGCGCTGCTTCTCCCAGGTCTTCTCGAAGCGGATGGCTGACGCGTAGTCGATGTCCAGGGCCAGCTTGGCCAGACGCTTGTTGCCGGCGATGCCGATGATGTAATCAACATCATGGCGGTCGCACCAGTTGAGGATCAGCGGGCGGCAGAAACCGCTGTCACCACGGAATACGATCTTCACATCGGGCCACGCCTGACGCAGCCGCCGGACCAGCAGGGCGAGGATGGCACCGGCGTGGTGGGCGACATCCAGGTAGGGGGAAGTGCGCCCGTGGCGCATCGAATTGCTCATAAAACAGCCAATTCCAATCTCTGAGAGTCAGAGCGTCCACCGAACCCGGAATCTGGGAGCTTCTGGCCAGCCCGGTGCAATATCCGGGCTAGCGAGCCGAATGATTACCGATGCAGCCCAGCCCCGAGCTCGGCGAACATTCGTGATTGGCCAAGAGCTCATGGTATAACGCCAAAAGTAAATCGTTCTGTCTGAGAATGTTATACTGCTGCTCCACCTTTATACGTCCGCGATGTCCCATTTCTCCCCACTTTTCAGGATGATCAGCCAGATAGGCGATGCGGTCCGCCAGCATTTCAGGATCCCGCTCAGGAACGAGAAAGCCAGCCACTCCGTCCTCTACCAGTTCCGGGATACCGCTATGCCAGGTACTGAGGACCGGCATCCCGGTGGCCATGGCCTCCATCAAAGAGACCGGAATACCTTCCTGATCTCCGTTCGAAGCGGTGACACTCGGAAGCATGAATACATCTGCCTGCGCGAGCATTTTCTCTACCACGTGGTGCGGCTGGGCCCCGTGAAGCGTAACGATATGGCCTACGTCAAGGCGATCGACTAGTTGGGTGATGCCGTCCCACTCCTCCCCGCCGCCGATAATGTCATACTTCAATAATATGTCCGGCCTAATGCGCCGAAGATGGGCCACCGCCTCGATAGCGTATGGCAGCCCCTTCTTTTCCGTGAAGCGTGCAGTGGTGGCGAGATGGAGGCTTCCATCATTAGACTGCCGCTCCTTATACCTGAAGCGATCTACATCGATACCCACGCGGTGGATCTGGACTCGATTTGCCGGCGCCCCCAGCTCAATCAACTTTTTCTCCCATCGGCGGCTGATGGGCAGGATGCGATCAGCATGTTCAAACAGTGCACGGTACGGATGATGCCTCCCTGCTTGATGGAGCACTCTGGAAACGTCCATACCGTGGAAGGTCACCACAAGCCGCCGACAGAATCCGAGCCGTTTCAGGTGCGCTCCGAGGACACCGTTAGGTCCGAAATGGCAGTGCAAGATATCGACCGGTCCCATAGCTTGCGCCTGATCAAGGACATAGGGTAGGTGAAGACTTAGGGCTTTGATCCCATAAGCCAAACCATCAAAGGACCGCAGATATGCCCAATCCCCACGTCTCGCATGCATCATTATCTTGCTAAGAGCACCACTGATACGCCGTCCCTTAGAATGAGGCATGCGATAATGCCAAACACGCTCTCTGATCCAAGAAGCGTGCTCACCCAAGCTACTCCAAGCAGCATCATCTCCTTTATTTGCAAGCACTTTGACATCTACGCCACTTTCATAAAGTCCGACGACGTGCTGCATCACAAAGGTTTCGGAGAGCTCGGGGAACCTGCTGGCAAGCACTGCCACATTTGGTTTTATATCTGACAAAGCGCAATACCCCATCGTGAGTTGAATCAAAGCCTATCGGTTAGTGTATTTTTGCGATGATTCCGAGCAATACATCACTCGTTTGATCCCGGCTTATTCATCAGGGCTTCGATTTGGCCCCTTATGTCAGGTTGCGGCAACATTGGCTCGCTTCTTCAATGTTGTCGTCGCGACCCAGGCACCTCAGCAACCGAGACAGCGTAGCTTGAGATGGTCGGTCCAGCGCCAATGTCGTCGTACCCCGCGCGTCGCTACAGGCCAGTTGCCAGATCGGTTCTCGCCGCAGCGTGTTGGTATCACTGAGATTGATCTAGCCCATGGCTCGCTGCAACACCACGGTGCGGAGTTAACTGGCCAACGAGTGGCGGACGCGATCGGGTCGCGCCAGTCGACCAGATAGTCCTCAAGCGCGTCGATCACGCCGCTGCTATCGAGGGCTTCACGCAGCAGTAAGGTGCCGCTGTCGCTGGTGGGCATTGATCATCGAGCTCAACGCGTTTGGACCCATTGCAGAAAGCGAAGCGCTCAAAATGCCATCTGCCAGAATTTTCCGGGGAGACTGCATCTTTCCACCACAAGAAACGGATCGTCGCGAGACTCAATCAGCAGTCATGACCATCGCCGAAACATAGCCTTCAGGCTGCGACCCAGCCTAGCTCCAATTCTTATGATCAATGTATAACTGTACAAACTAGCCGCAAAGCCACCCTGGGGCCATAAACGGCCATCGGAAGGAAGGCGCAGAAGGAAAATCGCCAATATCACATCGCGCGCCGTAAATGGGCGAGCGAGGGGTCTGACAGACAGTCCTGCATGATCTGTCTCCACCGGCATCGCACCCCAAGCCCTAGCCTCCCATCGCCCTGGAGTGTACCAGAATTTTGTGATCAACTCTGCACTAGCGGCTCGTGAGTCCGCCCCAAGGTGAACGGCCTTCGGGTCCAGAAAGAGACTATCGACGAAGGTTGCACATGATCGCCTTAGCAACGGCAGCCCTGCATCAATGGCAGCAGTATTCTTTTCGGCCTTCAGGACCGGCACTATCTTCCCTTCCGTTTCTGAGTAGCCCTGAACCAGACCATGATCTCCGCTGCATGCTATTTCGATTATGCACGTCAGGTCCGGAATAACTTTGATGTATCCACACTGACGTTTTTCATCACAAAAATAGACCTCACGCTGACAATAGCTCTCGACCTGTTCCCCCCCATGCATTAATTGAAAGTAGAATGCTTTAGGCGCCACGGCTCCTTTCTCGACTGCTACATGAGAAAGCGTATTCAGCATCTGCCCCCTCCCACATGTATCGACAAGCCCCCACTCGCCAGCATCCAGCATACCCTCTTGCTGCGCGTATCGGATCAACAAGCGCCTGGTATCCGAGGCTCGCTGGAGAATCATTTCGGCCGGAGCTCCCCGCATGAGCACGTCGCTCAGCATCTTGTGCGATTTCTCTGAAAGGGGCATACTCCAGTCGCGCTCGTTAAGTCCAACCTCTAATAGTGAGGCGCGTATATCCTCCGGGGTGAGAGCGACTCTCGCCAGATAGCTTCGGACGGAGCGTTCTCCCGTTCTCCGCAGGATCCATGCTAGTGCTGCATCATCAATTGCACGTAGATCTGCGATCTGTATCGCCTGGCGGCTACCGTAGAAGTATCTTAACTCTATGTCTAACCCTGCAATTTTTTGCGACATACGCCGTGCGATGTCGAGCAGTATCTGCCCATCTCGGGAAACGAAGTACAATCTACGCAAACCCAGGCGCTTAGCGCGTCGCAGAATCCACAAAACATATCCGGCAAGTACCGGCGCGATAACGCCGGCTGATACGTCCCTAAGCGCAGCCTGTACCGGAGACGGTGCATCTACAGAAAGCCGGGTCATGCGAGATGCACCCGCCATCACCGACGTCAGGCCATCAGTAGCGGCGGAGTATGTCTCCAGAATCTTCTCGTACCTATTCAGGTGCGCATGTTCAAAATATTCCGTACGGACCCCAGCCTTTCGCGCTGCCAATACATCCGCTCTGTAGTTGTCACCGACATGGGATATCATTCCCAGCGATACCGACTCACGCATAGCCATATCTCGGAAAGAATCGCCGTGTCGCTTGGACCTCTCCGTCTCACATGATACGTAGCAGGAATCTCCTTTTCGAAACAACCCCAGCTCAGCCAACCGCGCGTGGATAAACTCTGAACTCAGATACATGTCTGACAGAAATACTATCCGATCGCCGCGTGTGCGTGCATGCTTTACATGATCGTACATTTCAGGAATCGCGCGGATCAACTCGGTCTCAAGCGCACGCTCAGAATCAGCCAGTGCCTCGGCCTCTCTCTCCGACATCTCAAGAGCAACGCTCAACTCGCGATAGATCGTCTCCAGAGTTACATCACACGGATAAGCTATCCGTCTTGCTCGGCGCTCTGCCTCCCTACGATGCTCTGCAAATGCAGCGGGAGTGCATCCTATAAGCCCACTGGCGCAGAGTCGCCTTCCGAGCAGTAGAAAAACGGCAGAAGGGGCTCCTACCAGACGCGTCACTAAGGTGTCGAAAACGTCGTACGAAACAACCCTGCTCGGTAGGGCGCGAACCTCTATAATCGTTGCGCACTCCGATGCAGCGATACTATCCGTTTTCGTGTCCATATCAGCATCTCGCATTTGGCTTACGCCCCAATTAGTTAAGAAAACGAGCTTGCTCGTTCTTTGGCCCGACATAGCACCGTATGGCATGCTCCTGGCGCGCTATATCACAGCAATCTACGCTCTACCGCCCATGATCTCGAATCGAGATCGAACAGGCGATTGAAATACCGGAGCGCACTCTCGCGGTCCCAAATCCCGTCTCTTACCTGCGGCCAGGCATCCACATGATCGGCATCAACGACCTCGAGCTGCGCGAGCCGGATCGGTGCAGTCCGCCACCCCAGCATCGACAGCGCAGCCAAGCGATGGTTTCCACCCTTTACCACCACGCGGTAATCCGGGCCCCGACGGAGAACCACGCCTGTTATGTCACCTTGGCCTCGCTCGTAACCGACCTCATCGATGGAGCGGTATAAATCCACCAGCCGGCGGTACTCTAGTTGGCCCTTTTCGTCAGCAACAGGCCCGCACCCGGCAAAGCCGACCTCGAGCGGTAGTCCATGAACGCCTCCGATCCTATTTTCCCTTTCGAGAGCTCTTCGCTTCATCGCTATAATGGACCGTTGGGATCCCCTCACCCAAGGCGGGTAGGCGGCCCATGCCGGCAATTCTCGCAGCGTGTCCGGCGGCGTTTGATCACTCATCAGAGCCTCTCCCGCATTCTTCGGCTGCCATCGTGCATAGTACCGTTCGAGCACCGATCCTTCGTAGGCATCGTCCTCGCCGTCACACATACTCTTCAGCAGCGCCACAAAGGGATGCCAACCGCCTGGCCCGTACGGGAAACCATACAAGTTGACGCAGCGGTCAATCGGGCAAGTGAAGATAGCCTCCGACAGGCGGCAGTTATATACAGCAGTCAGGTAGTCGGGCTGCACCGGCGGCGGGATGGGAGTCCGGGCCGCATGTCCGCCTAGCATCTTGAGGGCCCCCTGCTTTCCTTGCTGTAGGAGACGGCGAGAGGCTGACATCAAGTTTCGGTGCGCAACGGCCATCCAAATTTCTCTCATATTGCTTCCACCTCCCTCCTCTTAGTACACCGTAGGCCATAGTCTTGTTCGGTAATGCGGCGCTCTCCGTGCTTGAGGATAAAAGCAGGCACTTCGAATCGCTCAAATCCCTGAACCTACTCTTTTACTGCAGATTATGCGGATGGTGATGGCGCCGGACCCTGATCGGCCTGGTCCGAGGAATGCGCGACTTTTTCCCATCTCTGCGCCTCAACATTCCATCGTTTAATGACTTTTGCGGGCGCTCCCGCTGCAATGCAATAAGGAGGAATACTTTCCGCAACGACACTATTCGCGCCGATAATTGACTGCTCCCCAATATGCACACCAGGCATTATCACGACATTTGCTGCAATCCAACAACCTCTTCCTATAGACACCGCTGCAATATCCTGAAGAGGTTGCCACATAAATGGAACGTCGACGCATTCATGACCGTGAGATGCGTCATTAATGAACACGTTGGGCCCGAAACCTACACCATCTTCAATCAATACACTGTGTTGAGAGTATATATGTAGACTACTAGTGGCAGTCACACGGTCTCCAATGTGTATTATGGGCTCGAAGCGTTGCAGTTCGACCTTCTCATCTGGCAGACGAAGCCAGGGGCCAGGGTATTCTGTAATTGCTGCGATCTGGCAATAAGGACCAATTTTGACATGGTCACCCACTGACATACATTGAGGGTTAAGGACTTTTCGGGGTGATTCAAATGAAACGCCTACGCCGCAAGCATTGAATGCAGGTAGATCCGCCTTCTCCGGAGAGCGCCGCACCACTTTCAACACTCTATGCAGACTTGCCAGCACAGCGCGTTTTGCGCGTCGCAGCATGATTGTCCTCTCTTAATATTGGCGTTGCGTGCGTTAGGAATGTTATGAATGACACAAAGTAGAAGGAGCTTTTTATTCAGACGACGTGGCTTGTTCACTCGACTTCTAGTCAGAAGTCCAAAAATTAGGATCGACCTTCCAGCACTGGCAATGGACACATCAACAATAGCAATACAAAATCCAACGAACTGGTTGCCTGGCGCCGCAGTATATATCCATCATCCCTTATACCCTCCACTCGCCCGGCCCATACTGCACTAGGTATTCTCAAAGCAATCCCCGTTTTTTCGCCCATGCCCGGGAATCAAAATCAAAGTGATGGTTAAATACTGAAGCGCAATTTCCCGCTCACAACGTCCCCACCGCACCTGAGGCCAGTAATCAACGTGTTCCGGGCGAATGATCTTCGAATGGCAGCGGTGTTAGGCAAGTATTTTTTCTGCACCGAGTGCCGCCATCCCTGCCCTCATAATAAAAGAGTGTTTCTAGGGGATCAATAAATATTGGAGACACACTTATATCTCTCTCCCGCGGCCTCCTCCGCTGGATACTAAAGCCTAGCGGCTGTACAAAACGATTGGCCATCCGTCCGACTGCGCGGGTCATTTTCCCTTTCATTACTTGAATCCTGCTAAAGGTACATACTCGTTACACGACAACAACCTACCATGTATCCCGAGCTTACGATGCAGAAAGTTCTACCAGCCCATTGCAGACATCAGCCTCGACTAGTCAGAAAGCCGGGCACTGGAGTTGGCCGCGACATTCCCGCCTGAGAGCCGGGCTGTAGAACGGGTCGAAGTTGTCGCCTGACGCCTTGGCCCCACGTCTCAAGCGAGGCAGAAAATACTCCATATGGGAGATAATTGATTATGGCGAGGTATCATCGCACAGCCATCAACATTATGGCCATTATTCCGTTTCGCCTGCGTAGACGTGACATCTTGCCATCCCTATCTCATATCGCTGAATGAGAGTTGACATCATATATCATGAACCATTTCTAAATAACTCGACTTTTCCCACGCTACCGCCCGGGAGTCTGTATATGGCGTTCTCCGAAGCCAATAGGTACTAGCTGTGTACACGCGCCTAACGCAAGTGAACACGATTTCAGGAAGTCAGTTCTGCTTGTGACTACATATCAATGAATAGTTTCTCACCCAGGACGAGATATCCATGCAATTCACATTCAATGCAAGCGCAATCATGTAAGCGCAATCATGTAAGCGGGTACCATACCACTCCTGGGGATGCCGACGACCAAGTCCCAGTCACCGATAAATTTCCGAAATCCCTTGCTATATCCCTGCTTAAATCGCCATATGACTAGAACTGGATCTGCATAGAGATTTCTCCGCTTCCTCACCCCAACACATTCGCAGCAACAGGCATCCCGAACCCGTTCAGCCGACGCACATGAAACGCGTAGTGCTCATCGGGTCCAGACCGCCTCCCGCATCACGGCTTCTACCACATCCGCCACCCGGCGCATGACCTCGGGCGTACGGGTATGATCAACCAGAAACATCAGGCTGGTCTCGCCCAGCCGCCGGGCCACCGGCAGCCGGTCGGCGGGTCGGTAGTCGGTGCCGTCGAAGGCTCGCTCCAGGTAGATCTCGCTGCAGCCCCCGTGCAGACAGCCCACTCCTCGGGCCTGAATGGTCTCGACGATGGCATTACGGCTCCAGCCCGAGCGCAGCGACTCGGGCTCGACGAAGGCATAGGCCTTGTAGCAGGCGTGTTCCGCCCCGGCCGGCGGCAGCGGCCAGCGCAACCCCGGCAGGGCACCGAGACGCTCGCTCAGCACGGCGGCATTCTCCCGGCGCCGGTCCAACCACCCCGGCAACTTGCGCAACTGCAGACGACCGATGGCGGCCTGCATCTCGGTGAGGCGCCAGTTGGTACCGAAACTGGTATGCAGCCAGCGAAATCCTGGCGGATGATCGACCTGCACCTCGTGCCAAGCCTTGCCATGATCCTTATAGCTCCAGGCACGCTCCCAGGCCTTTTCATCACGCAGCAGTAGCATGCCCCCCTCGCCACCGGTGGAGATGATCTTGTCGGTACAGAACGAGAACGCCGCCGCATCACCGACACTCCCCACGCGCCGACCGCGCCAGCTCGCCCCATGGGCCTGGGCGCAATCCTCGATCAGCCACAGGCCATGCCGGTCGGCCAGGTTGCGCAGGGCATCCAGGTCGCAGGGCCAGCCAGCGAGGTGTACGGCGATGATCGCCCGGGTTCGCGGCGTGATCACCACCCCGACGCTCTCGGCGGTCAGGTTTCCGGAATCCGGGTCCACATCGGCGAACACCGGCCTGGCACCCCGGGCCACCACGCAGGATACCGAGGCGATGAAGCTGCGCGGCGTCACCACCACCTCGTCGCCGGGGCCGACGCCCAGGGCGTGCAGGGCCAGCTCCAAGGCCAGGGTCCCATTGGCCAAGGCGATGGCATGGGGCATGTCATGGAACTCGCAGAATTCCCGCTCGAAGCACTGCCCCTCCTCACCGTTCCAGTAGTTCACCCGCCCGGAGCACAACACCCGGTTCACCGCCTCCAACTCGTCCTGCTCGAAACATGGCCAACCTTCCATACTCGTCACCCTCCTCCGCACGCGGGCCTGGGTAGGTATCGGCTCGTCAGGAGCCATGATCTCGGCGATGGCCCGTGGGAAAGACCGTGCGCCACAGGTAGCGCAGATCCCCGGCAAACGACCAGTGCATGACGTACTCACAGTTCAAACGCACCTTGTCGGGAAAGATCACCTCGCGATTGTAGCGCTCCGGGTCTTCCTCTCCGGCCAGCAGCAGCTCCTCGTCCCGGTACTTCAGCGTCGCCGGCCCGGTGATCCCGGGGCGTACCGAGAGGATCACCCGCTCCTCTCCGCTCAGGACATCGGCAAACCCAGGCACGTCCGGGCGAGGCCCGACGAAGCTCATCTGGCCAACCAGCACGTTGAACAGCTGCGGCAGTTCGTCGACTTTCCAGTGCCGCAACCGGCGCCCGAGCGGGGTGATGCGTGGGTCACCCAGGGTGGTCACGGTGGAACCGCCTTCCGAGTGCATGGTCCGCAACTTGACCACCCGAAACGGCCTTCCACCCCGTCCGATGCGCTCCTGGATAAAGAAGCCGGAGGTCCCGGTATCCCGGGCCGCGACCCAGGCCCCCATCAGGATCACCGGCAGCAGCGGCACCAGCAACAGCAGCGCCAGGATCAGGTCGAAGGCACGCTTCAGGCTCCGCTGGCCAAGGCTCAGACCCGCGGCGTTCCATGCCGTCGGCTGCTCGCCCAGGCGACGTTCGAACAGGGCCATCTCAGCGCACCATACCGGCTTCGAGAGGATTCATGCTGCGAGTCCTCAGCCCCTTTGCGAGGTAGTAGAACGCTTCTCCGAACAGGACCAGGGGGTCGTCGAGCTTGAAATCGTCGAAGGCATGGGCTCGTGCCCCGTCACGCAGTCGCAGCGCACCCGCCAGTTGGCCGCGGCGCAGCAGGTCGAGGCGCCGGATCACATCGCCCACCAGCCACCGCTCGACCATTCCTACCCTGACCGGCCCGAGCGCCGCCCGGGCCACCTCCGCCCCGCGGGTCTCGGCAAGGTAGAGCAGCCAGGGAAAGTTGACCCCCGAACTCAACGACAAGCCGATGGAGCCCCACAGCCGGGGGTTGACCTCGATGAAATGGTGGCGGCCGCTCTCGGCGTCATGCTTGAACTCCACCATCGCCAGGCCATGCCAGCCCAGCGCTTCCAGCAGTCGGTGGGCATCGACTTCCAGGGCCGGGTTGACGGCACTCACGCGCAGGGTGCTGGTGCCCCCGGTCAAGACCTTCTCCTGGAGTCGTCGATGTGTGAAGCTAGCGACCCTGCGGCCATGCCAGTAAAGGCAGGAGACGCCCCAGCCATCGCCGGACACGCGCTCCTGGACGATCGGCAGCCGGTCAGGGTCAAGCCTGAAATCGGTCACCATCCGTTCGAGTGCGCGCACCAGCGCATCGCCGCCACGCGCGAAACGCACGCCCTTGGAGCTGTTGCTGCGCCGGGCCCGGGCCACGTACCAGCGCTCGGGATCGGTGGCGCTCCCGGCCTCGGCCGGAACGCCATACTCGACGATGAGCGCCACCGCCACACCCAGGCCCCTGGCCAGTCGGCTCATGCGGTCCTTGTCGTTGACGAGTGCCAGGGTCGCCGAATCCGTCATCGGCAAGGCGACATCGGACGGCAGTCGCCCCGCCTCACGCGCCTGCACCAGCAGCTCGCCCTCCTCATGCCCCGGAATGATCAGCCCGACCTCATGACGCTGGCAGAGCTCGACGATATCCGTCACGAAACCATCGGGATCCCCATAGGGCGAACGATATCTACCCCGCGCGTGCGCCAGGCGAGAGGTCTGGCACATGCCGATCCAGGCGGTATCGGCCACCACCACCTTGACCCCCTGGTGCGCCAGCCCGCGCAGCGCCGAGTAACTGCTGCGACACCAGCCATGAGTCAACAACACCGTCCCTTCGTCACGCATGACACCTCCTGGAACTACAGATCGGCATTTTCGTGCAGACACCTATTCCTCGTCGTCTTTCTTGCGCAACACGAGCACCAGGTGCGACTGGTTTTCGGGTATTCGAAACACCCTGACTATCCGCAAGTATCGGGAAAGGGCCTCGACGATCTTGTCCTGTGTCGTTGCCCTGCTCGAGTTCACTTTCCAGATACCGCCTCCTGCCCCATTACCCTTTAGCTTCATCAAGAATCTCTTCAACGAAAGCGGCAGGGGGATCGATCGGGTATGGATACCCGACGATGTCACTCGCGACATCAAGTACAGCCTGAAGTCATCGACAGGCAAGGTGATCAGGCAGTCCCTTCTTGTCAGACGCGCAAGGTTGGAGAGCGCCAGCTCAAAGTCCTCGAACCCGATATGGTGGAGGACCCGCGAGCAGAGCACCATGTCGAATGCCTCGTTCACCAGCGACTCGGGCAACGCGAGAATCGAGCCGATATGGTCAGGCTCCAGGCGGGGATTGATATCCAGGGTAGTGACCGCGATACCGGTGTGTCTCAAGTAGGCGGTCACCAAGCCCGTGCCCACCCCCACCTCCAGAAGCGTTAGAGGCTGGAGCTCACTTATCAGGGACAATTGATACCAATAAGTCAGCATCCTCTGTTTTCAGACAAAGCGTAAATGGCATTACCCCCACCGGACCGGACACACGAGTGAGCTCTTCATCAGGAAGGAACAAGGGCATAGGAAGAAACGACACGCCATATCACCGATCATCGGCGAGTGATGCAGTCACACCGCCGGCCATGCTCCGGCGGAACTCAGGTCGGGCCAACGGCCGGCAGATGGCTCCTAGCCCGCAGGTAGGACGTCATTCTCTCGCACACCCGGCCATCGTTCAGTGCGGCATGGCGAGCCGTGAACCCGGCCAGGCGCGCATCGTGATGCCCCTCGGCCACTTCTGCCCAGGTATCGGGAAGCTGGGACCAATCGGCGATCACCGGGCCCGGCGCATCGTCGAAATAGTCGCCATAGATTCCCACATCACGGTGGAGATAGTCGTCCAGGTCCGGTGCCATCAGGATGATGGGTCGCTTGAGGCAGGCATAGTCGAACATCAGGCTGGAGTAGTCGGTGATCAACACATCCACCTCCGGCAGCAGGGCATTGACATCGGGAAAGCGGTCCACCGACGCCTCGACGATCCGCTGCGAACGCCGTGTCAGTGCCTGGACCCCGGTCATCTTCAGCGCGACATGGCCACGGATCAGCAGCAGCAGCCCCTCACGCTCGAGCCAGGGCAGCAACTCCTCCAGGCGCTTCCCCTGGGCCACGTCAAGCCCCCCCCTTCCTTGCTTCCTAAGGGTCGGGGCATACAGCAGGATTCCGTTATAGTCGCGAGGCTCGATGCCCTCGCCCCGCAACAATGCCGTGGCATCCAGCCGGAAGGCATCCCAACGCGGATAACCCACTGCCGTGACTCGCTCGGCGGGCAGCCCATAGGCCGACATCATTCGCTGCCGGCCGACACCCGAGGCCACCAGCACATGGTCGGGGCCCCGCTTCCCCGGCAGGGCCCGACGCAAGTAGCGATCGAACAGCGAGGTGAGACTGCCGAAGCGCCGGGAACGGGCGTCCCGGCCGAAGCGCTTGAGTGGCGTGCCATGCGTCAGGTTTATCACCAGACCTCCCAGGGAAGCGTGGGCATTGACGTCCTCTGCCGAGTGCGTGACCAGAAATAGCCGCGCCCGCAGCGAGATCAGGATGCCGCTCAGCGAATAGGCCAGGGCCGCCTCACCGCCCTCGTGACGCACCTGTTCGACCACCTCATGGTCATGGGCGAGCCACACCGCACGCACTTCAGGTTCGTGCACGCAGACATGACGATAGAGATAGCGCGCATTGTCGGCGTATTGGCGACCGTACCAGGCACCAAACACCCACAGGCTCGCGTCACGGGGCATCAGCCAGGCGAGCGGACAGAGGGGCAACCAGAGAAGCTGCTGGAGAAGCCGCAGAAGGTAAGCTGTCATGCCAGGATCTCCCGACGGGTGAGTCAGCCAAAATCCTTGCGTAGCTGTTCAAGGACATCGAAGGCGTACAGGATGTCCTTGCGCGACACACTGCAGAAACGGTTGAGCGAGCGTTTCAGTTCGGTCGTCGAGACACCTTCGGTACGGGGCAGATATACCACCTCACAATATGGAGCCAGGAAGTCGAAATGCCCCGTCCAATCGTCACCGATCGCGAAGATCGACACTCCGTAGCGAATCACGTCATCGAGCTTCTGTTCCCAGTTCGTTTCGGGTATCACCTCGTCGACGAAGCGTATCGAGCGAACGATCTCGGCGCGTTGTTCGAAGGGAATCAGGGTTCGCTTGCCTTTCCCGGCGTTGAACTCATCGGTGGAGACCGCCACGATCAGGCGATCCCCTAACCCGGCGATTCGCCGCAGGAGATTGAGATGCCCAATATGGAACATGTCGAAGGTCCCGTAGGTGATCACGGTCCTGCTCATCGTCCATCCTCCTTCACGGGTATGGCGAATGTGTGATCGATATGACGTTGCATGCGATCGAAAACGGTCCGGGGCATCAGTAGCGAAACGATGTGATAGCAGTGTACGAAGCGCATCCCGTTCCACTTCAGGGCACGCAGGTCTGCCCACACCGAGTGCCCTCGGTACCTCTTCTCCACCGCCCAGGAAAGCACCTTGCGATTGACCGCGGCATGTAGCTGGCGCCGCTCTCCCCAGGCGAGCCAACGCGTGTTTTCCTCGGGCAGATGGGCGGCGGGATGCAGCTCCTGAGGATCCCGGGAAAGTCCGCTGTACTCTGGCTGCCACAGGCTGGTGACGGTGGGGTCGTAGTGCATCGCCTCGAGTTCGCAGAGCGCCTTGAGCCAGAAATAGACATCGCCCCCCTGCCGATAGCGCCCCTCGGGGAAGCCATGCAACGCCTCGAACCGGTCACGGCGCAGGCAGGCGCCGTTCACGTGAATGAAGTCACAGCGCGCAAAGGCGGCCAATGCCCGGTAGCGGCTCAACACCCCCTCGGGAACGGACACCACCCGCGGCAGTCGCTGGTGTCCCACCATTTTCTGGTAGGCGTTGACGAATAGATCGATACCGGAATGGTCGGCGATGGCATCGGCGAAGCGTGCCAGGTGGTCGAAGAGCAACATGTCGTCGGCATCGAAGAACACCAGCCAGTCGGCCCTGGCCTGCCTGGCGCCAAAATTACGCGCCTCATGGCCTCCCGGCCCTGGCGCATCACGCTGGAAGAGTCGCAATCGGCCCGCCCGGGCATCCTGGTGCAGCACCTCGAGGGAGCCATCGGTGGACCCGTCATCCACCGCGATGACCTCGAAATCATGGAACGTCTGGCGATAGAGACTTGCCAGCGATGCCGACAAGGTCGCGATCTTGTTGTAGACCGGCATCACTACGGAAAACTCAGGCATCTCAGTGAGCCCCGGGCAGTGTCATATCTGCAGGCGAACATGGGTAGTCCCTGTATACATCAGGAACCACAAGGATTCACGACAAAGCAACCTTTACGCTATTTCTTCCCTGGCCACGCGCGCTTTACCCTGACCACCCTTTTATAAAAACTTAATGGCATGAATAACAGCAACACCCTCGACATACCTCCGAAACCCAGACACTTGATGCTGATATGCGGAAAGTCTTTATAACAACCCTTTCCTTGAACCTTTTTTTCTGCTGCCCAAGATATGACTTTTCTATTGATGATTTTTCTCAACTGAAAATCACATGCTTTATCCAGGCACGGCGTTTCTTTCTTCAGGAAATCCGCCAATGGATGCAACGTCAGGTTGCGAGGGTTTTTCGTAACGCCACTATGATCAACATGCCACTCGGACGTTACTCTATCACTATAGTAGAAACCGTCTATTCTTGTTAATAATTTTACCCAAAAGTACACATCCCCCCCTCTCTTGTACTCGCCTTCCAGAAACCCGCCCAGCTCTTTAAATAACGTTACATGAGTACAGGCAGAGTTCATATGAATAAAGTCATCGAGAGCATAAAATGTCAAGCCATCGAGTCTACTATATATTCCCGACTTGACATTTATGACCTTTCCAGAAACCTTGCCACCAGCCATCTTGTTATAGTTACCGCAAAAGAATCGAAGCTCGGGATTTTGACTTATCATGTCATGAAAGTCATTCAAATGATCAGCATGCATGATGTCATCGGCGTCAAAGAATACTATCCATTCGGCGTTCGCCTTTTGCACGCCAAGGTTCCTGGCAGCGTAACCACCGGGGCCGGGCTCACTCCTCTGAAACAGCGTCAGCCTCCCGGCCCTTTCATGCTGCTGCAGAATTTCCAGGGAGCCATCCGATGAGTGGTCGTCGACGGCAATGACCTCGAAATCCTGGAAGGACTGGCCGTAGACGCAGGCAAGCGACTTCTCCAGATACTCGACCTTATTGTGAACCGGTATCACAACGGAAAAGAAGGGCAGCGCAGGGCCCGGACCGTCATCTCGCTCATTCATCGGAAGCACCACCTCATCGTGGACACCTATGCTCGACCGGGGTCAACGAGCGTGGCGCCTCGCCGACAACTTTTGCCGACAACTATTGCTGACAACTTTCGGCGACGACATTCGCCGTCTACAGGTTGGCCATCAACTGGAAGGTGATATTGCGTTCGGCCAACTCCTGGTAGGTCCCACTGTCAGTCACTTGGCCAGCCTCGATCATGTAGATGATGTCGCAGTCCTTCACGGTGGTCAGACGGTGGGCGATGAGCACGATGGTCATGTTGCCGGCCAGACGCTGGATATCGTCCATCACACGACGCTCGGTGATACCGTCCAGGGCGCTTGTGGCCTCGTCGAGCACCAGTACACGGGCTTGCTGATAGAGCGCCCGGGCGATTCCGATACGCTGGCGCTGCCCCCCGGAGAGCTGCACGCCGCGCTCGCCGATCCTCTCCTCGATGCCGTGCGGCAGCTTGTCGATCAGATCGTCGAGCTGGGCCATGCGCAGTGCCTCCCGGACACGCTCCTCATCGATCCTGTCTCGCTCGATACCGAAGGCCACGTTCTCGAGCACGCTGGCATCGGCCAGGAAGATCTGCTGGGGGACGAATCCGACGCCCGCCTGCCAGCAGTGCAGGTTCTCCTGGGTCAACGGTACATCATCGATCAACACCTGGCCTTGCTGCGGCCGGATCAAGCCCAGCAACAGATCCACCGCCGTGCTCTTGCCACTGCCGGAGGCGCCGACCAACCCCACCATCCGGTTGGCGGGAATCGTCAGCGTCAGCCCATCCAGGGCCAGTTCCTTCTTGCCCGGATAGTCGAAGACCACATCCTGCAGCACGATCGTCCGTTCGGGCACCAGAGGCGTGACCTGCTCGTCCGCCGGGACGGCATCGGCCAGTTCGGCGGCTTGACTGGCCAGCAGATCCTCGCGGATGGCCTCATAGGCCGCCAGGTTGCCGCGGATATGGGATATGGCCGAATAGATCCTCTGGAAGGCGGGCAGCATCTTGAAGCCGGCCAGGGCATAGATCGACAGCGCCGGCAGGATCGCGCCCAGATTGCCCTCGTAGAGGTTGAGCAGGTAGAGCACCAGCAGGATGACCGACGCGAACGCCACCAATTCGATGGCGTAGCGCGGGGCATCACTCAGCCCCTGGGTAACCCCCATCCCCCGTGCCACGCTGTTGCTCGCTTTGTCGAAGCGGGAAGTGAAGCTCTCCTGGCGATGCAGGAACAGCAGGTCCTTGATGCCACCGAACCCTTCGGTCATCAGCTTGAAGCGCTTGGCCTGGGCCTTGGAGACGCGCCGGCCGTTGGCGATCAGGAAGCGTCTCACCGTCTTGTAGAGCAACAGATAGGCGGCGGTGAATATCAGGGCACCGCACACGGCCACCACCGGGTTGTAGACCAAGATCCCCACGGTCATCAGCGATACCATGACCAGCTTGGCATTGAGCTGCATGCACGGGTTGATGATCTTGGTGGTGGTGCGCTGCACCTCCTGCGACACCTTGCTGATCAGCCGGCTGGTGTTCACCCCGGAATGAAACAACCAGGGCTGGTGCAGGTAATAGCGGTAGAGGCGACTCGAGAGCTCGGCCCCCACCTGGGCGCTGTAGAGCGACAGCCGCCAGGTGGTGTACATCGCGAACAGCGCCGCCAGCAGCAGGATCGCCAGCACCATGATCCCGAGCAGGGTCAGGAAGGCCTCGGGGCTCGGCAAGCCACTGGCCTGGTAGACCCAGGCGAGCCGTCCCTCACCCTCCAGGCGACTCATGTCCCCCACCACGGCCATGAAGGGGCCGATCGAGAGCACACTGGCGATCTCGGCAATGGCCATGACGATGATCAGCACCTGCAGCCTCGCGAGCCGCTTGCGCTGCTTTCGATTCAAGAGGCCATAGAGTTCACGCAAGTCCTTTAACATGCCATCACCATCCAGGTTGGATCACAACGGTTTGGAAGAGCGGAGCCCGAGCGGAACCGAGAATTTCACGGTGGCCTCTTCCGCTGTCGCTGGTGGAGTTACGGGCGGCAGCCGGTCCTTCCGGGCTTGCCATATCAGGTCGACCATGTGTTCGTCCGGGTGATACGCCAGCGGAGCCGCCTGCAGTAACTGGCGCACCCGCATCTGGTCGGAGGCGGTCACGGCCCGATCGAGCTCCTGGAGGAACGTCTCGAGACGCGGCCATTCCCAGAAGTGCTCACGGGAGGTCTTGATCCGATGATGCCGTGTCCTGGCCACATCGCCACCGATCAGCAGTTCCTCGAAAAGCTTCTCGCCGGGCCGCAGGCCGGTATGCACGATCTCGATATCGCCATCGGGATGCTGTTCGTCCTTCACCTCCAACCCCGAGAGCCGAATCATGTTTACCGCCAGGTCCTGGATGCGTACCGGCTCCCCCATGTCCAGCACGTAGACTTCGCCCCCTCGCGCCATGGCACCGGCCTGAATGACCAGTTGGGCGGCCTCGGGGATGGTCATGAAATAGCGGGTGATCTCGGGATGCGTCACCCTGATCGGGCCGCCCTGCTCGATCTGCTGGCGGAAGACCGGCACCACCGAGCCGCTGGAGCCCAGCACATTGCCGAAACGCACCATGCAGAAGCGGGTCCTGCACCCGGAATGGGCGAAGGCCTGGCAGATCAGCTCGGTGAGGCGCTTGGAGGCCCCCATGGCGTTGGTCGGGCGCACCGCCTTGTCGGTAGACACCAGCACGAAGGTTTCCACACCCGCGTGCATGGCCGCCCGGGCCAGGTTGAGGCTGCCGAAGACGTTGTTGCGCACTCCTTCGATCAGGTTGTATTCCACCAGCGGCACATGCTTGTAGGCAGCGGCGTGATAGACGGTATGCACCTCGAAGGTATCGAAGATCGCCTCCAGGGAATTGCGACGCTGCACCGACACCAGCAACGGCTTGATCTCGATGCCCGACGGGCCGACACCGGGCAGCCGGGCCAGCTCCTGCTCGATGGCGTAGAGCGCGAATTCGCAGTTGTCGATCATCAGCAGCAGCGCCGGCTCCTGGGCGAGGATCTGCCGGCACAGCTCGCTACCGATCGAACCGCCGGCGCCGGTCACCATCACCGCCTTGCCATGGATGTTGGCTGCCATCAAGTCGGGGAACTGTGGCGCGGGTTCGCGCCCCAGCAAGTCCTCCAGCGCCACATCACGGATTTCACTGATGCTGGCACGCCCGGCGATCACGTCGGCACTGCCGGGAATGGTCTGGATCGGCACCGACAGCGTCGAGAGCTGCTGCAGGATCTCCCGGCGACGACAGCGTGGCGCGCTGGGAATCGCCAGCAGCACCATGGCCGCCCGATGCTCCTCGATCAGGTCCGCCAGCGCGACCGGCCGGTACACGCGCAACCCCTCGACCAGCGCGCCTTCGAGGCCTCGCCAGTCGTCGACGAAGGCCACCGGCTCGTATTCCCCGCCATGCCGCAGTGCCGCCACCAGTTCACAGCCCACGGCACCGGCCCCGTAGATCACCACCGGACGCCGCTGCCGGCGCCGGGTGGCCAGATAGAGCTCGCGCAGCGTGAAGCGCACTCCCCCCACCGCCGCCAGCAACACCAGGCCATGAATCACCACTTCCGACAGCTGCAGGTAGCCCCCCAGCAGCTGGCTGACGACCAATACCAGCAGCGAAGAGCTCACTACCGCCATCCCCAGGCCCAGTATGGCGTGATGGCTCATGTAGCGAATCACCAACCGGTACACCCCGAGCCAGTAGAAGCACAGCAGGCTGGCCGGCACCACCAGGGCCGTCAGCCCCCACAACCGCCCATCGGCCAAAGAGGCGAGACTCTCCCTGTGCAGGATCACCGCCAGGTGCAGACTGGCCATGACCATCAATGCATCGATGAGCAGCAACAGGCACCGCTTGCGTTGCCTCGGCATCCTCAACAAGGACACGACCCACGTCCTGGTCCTCCCCCCTCCCCTGGCCCGTCGCTCAGCGCACATGATCGGCTCCCTGATTCGCAGTGGACCGCGGCTCCTCGATGTCGATGATTTGACTGATCAGCACGGCATCCACCCGGTCGGCATCGAATCGACTGACTGCCAGCTCCCGCGATCTTTCCCCCATGGCGACGATCGCCTCGGGATGCTCGATGAAATGCGTCATGGCCGCCAGGAGCGCCGGGGTATCATCGGGCGGTATCAGAAAGCCGTTCACACCGTCGATGACGGTCTCGCGACAACCCGGCGAGTCGGTGGTAATCACCGGCCTGCCGACGGACATGGCCTCTTGCGTGCTACGCGGCACCCCCTCCCGGTAAAAGGACGGCAGCACGAAGACACTCGCGTTCGAGAGCCACTCATTGACATTATCGACCTTACCCGGGTAAAGGATCACGCCACGCTTCTCGAGGTCCTTGAACCTCTCGGGAGCCCCCCCCTCGGTACGGCCGGCGTCGAATCTCCCGAGAACCACGCAACGCACCCCCGGATACATCGCCGATATTGCCTCTGCGGCATCCAGGTAGTTATTGATGCCTTTCTCGAGGATGAGCCTCCCCACGAAGATGAAGGAGACGGGCTCCGTCACCGGCCTGGTGTAAGGAAAGTCCTCGAGCCGCAAGCCGATCCCGCCCAGCACGAAGACACTCCTGGCGCGCACCTTGTACCGAGCGACCAGGTCCTGCCTGTCATCGGGATTGAGCAACACCAGCTTATCCAGGAGCGGCACCGATAGATGAAAAAGGCCAAGCTGCATCCACTTGACGAGTCGCCGCTTGACACTGGCACGGCCATGACACTCTGAAAAATAGTAACCCAGGCCCTCCAGCATCCCGACCCTTCGCCTGACGCCGCACCAGGCCGCGGCCCAGGTACCCACTACAACGGGTTTGGCGAAATAGCTGAAGACAGTATCCGGCCGAATCTCCCTGATGATAGCCACCATTCTGAAGTAGCAGGATACGATGTTATTGGCCACAAACCCGGCGTTCTCACGCGTGTAGCGCAAGGGCACGACGCCCATCCGCCTTACCTTGGCTTCTTCATCCGCCGAGAAGCGATCCACCAGGGCAAAGACCTCATGACCATCGGCAAGCAACCTTTCCATCAGGGTTCGGCGAAAACCAAGCACGGACGACACTCCGGTTCCAATGAACATGATTTTCATGGTATTCCGATCTTTGAGGATCTGCTCCGGGATGATGTCTCGTACGCCGAGGCAGCAAAGACAGCCGAAGCGAGAAAGAACCAGAACACGGGTGTTCTGGCACCGTAGGTCGCTAATCCATAGAGTACCGGGGCAAGAAACGCCACTTTTCCGGCTACATCCAGCCTTAAGAAAACCCTTGCAGTAAAGGTAATGAACAGAATGAATCCTGCGAGGCCGTAGTAGAATATTACCCCGAACCAGGTGGAATGTATCTCGTGCCTCGTACCGAATCGCTCGTCGACTCCCTGCCCCGAGCCGAGAAAGATATACTCCGGGTAATGCAGGAGGCGTGAATATCCCCTGATATCCGCCTGCGTACCATAGTCAGTCGATTGAAGTCTCGAGAGGGCCGCCCCTGCCATGTCCAGGCTAAATATCATGTATATCACCAGGGGAACGACCATCAAGCCGATAACGATGGCGACCAGCTTGTCCCGATCCCCATGGCCAATGGCAATCTCGTCGTTGAGCCTGAGATATGCCGCCACCAGCGAGAAGAATACCCCCAGTAGCGCAGAGCGGGACTGAGTCAGGAACACCAGGATCACGCTGACCACGGCAAGGGAAAAGACAAGATAGCCCGCCCCTTTCCCTCTCACCAGATAGAAGAAAATCGAGAACACGCAAATGACATAGAAGGCCATCTGGTTAGGGTCGTTGAAGAAACCATTGTATCGGCTGCCCACCTCGTAGCGTCCCAGCCCAAGCGCCCAGAACAGGAAGAGTGCCGCGATACTCAAGAAGGCAGCAGCAGCAACACTCTTTCTTACATGATCATCACCCAGCGCCTGCAATAGAAAGATGAACAGGATTCCGGAATACAACCAATAAATGGTTGCCTTCATGAACACCGGATTCTGCTCCATCAACATCCATACCAGATTGGCGATGACCACGTATGTACAGAAGGCCATCAGAAATAGGACCGTGCGTCGTTCATAATAACTGTGGTAATGAAAATTGAGCGAGTAGAAGTAGGCCATCAACAGGAAATTCAGCAAGATCAGCAGGTGAGCCGGCTGGGGAAGACCGCTGGGCAGCACATAGAACTGGGACAGAAACACCCCCAACGCCCACAGGTAGGCGAGCATGCTGGGTGTCCCCCGATCCTGCACATGGCATACCGGAATACCGGCCATCCCTGGCCGTACCTCCAGGGGGTCGTTGCGGTCAAGGCCGCGGCTATCGGTAGGCATAGACGTTGTAATAGCTGTAGCTACTGCTGCTGGAATACTCCGTCGCGTTGAGCACCGCCCCCCTGACTCGCACGCCGGCATGCTCCAGGCGACGCTTGGCCACCTCGATCTCCCGCGGCGGGTTGAGGCCGTAGCGCACCACCATCAGGCAGGAACCCGCCTGCTTGCCCACGATGACCGCATCGGTCACGGCCATCACAGGCGGCGTATCCAGTATCACCAGGTCATAGAGCTGACTCGTGCGCTGGAGGAAGTCCTCGAAGGTATGCTGCATCAGCAGTTCGGAGGGATTGGGCGGCACCATGCCGCGTGCAATGAAATCGAGCCCCTCGATACCGCTGGGCCGAATGGCTTCTTCGAGCTCGATACGCGTGGCCAGAAGCTCCGAGAGCCCCTTGTCGCCGTGCTGCTGGAAGGCATGATGCAGGTAGCCCTTGCGCATGTCGGCATCGACCAGCAGCACCCGTTGCCCGGCCTGGGCATAGACCGCCGCCAGGTTCGCGGCAACGAAGCTCTTGCCCGCCCCCGGGCTCGAGCCCGTGATGACCAACCGGTTGTCGCTGGCCTCCAGCATGGCAAAATGCAGGCTGGTGCGCAGCCCGCGCAGCGCCTCGACGGAAGGCTCCTCGGGATGCGTTTGCGCCAGCAGGCCACGGAAGATGTTGACCCCATCCTTCTTGCGGCGTCGCAACAACTGCGACAGCTTCCCCTGCCCGACCGAAACCGGCACGATGGCATAGACAGGAAGCCCCAACGCCTCGAGCTGATCCGGCGTCTCGATGGCGCGGTTGAAGGCCAGTTTCAGGATCACGCCCACTATCGCCAGTAACGCGCCCAACAGGCCACTCCCCAGCGTCAACAGCCCGATCCGGGGAGCGATGGTGGCCTTCTGCAGCACGGCCGGATCGAGTATCCGCACGTTGCCGACGGTACCGGCCTTCACCAGGCGCATTTCCTGACGCTGGTTGAGCAGTTGCACATAGATCTGCTGGTTGACCTGGGTATCGCGGGTCAGGCGCAGCACCTCCTGCTGGGTCTCCGGCAGATTGTTGACCTCGGCCTCGAGCCGCGCCTTCTCTTCCCCCAATTGCGCGCGCTTGCGCAACAGCGCCTGATAGTTGGGATGGGTAGGACGGAAGCGCTCAGCCAGGTCCGCCTCGGCCAGCGCCAGTTCGGAGAGCTGGTTATCCACCGCGACCAGGCTTCGCAGCAGGTTCTCGGTCTCGAAGGTCAGATCCACCGAGTCGCGCTGGGCGCGATAGTCATTGAGGGAGTTCTCGGCATCGGTAAGCTGCACATTGACCTGGGGAATCTGCTCGTCGAGAAAGGCGATCTGTTTCTCCGCCTCCTCGGACTGGCGCTGCACGTTCTGGCTCAGGAACACCCCGGTGATGGTATCCAGCACATGGACGATCCGTTCGGGATCGGGCCCGCTGAGCAGGGCCTGGTAGACGCCCGACTCCTCTCCCCTGGGCAGGGTGCTGAAGCGCCCCTGGAGCAGGCCGATCGCATCGAGATGTGATACCCGACGCAACCAGAACGTCGCCCCCGGATGGGCATCGAGCTGACTGATGAAGAGGCGATACCCCGTCGCCTCGTCCTGTATCGTCTCTTCCACCCGCCCGGCCAGCACCTGCTCGTCATCAAGCAGCAGCTCGAAGTGCTGATCATCCAGCACTCTCACCACGTGTGATGCCCCCTCGCGATGAACCGGCACATCGAACCGCGATACGCGCAGCGACTCACCCGCCCACACATAGGGGCTACCCTGGCCATTTCCCGCCTGGTCATCTGGCGCCAGCCACTCGACCAGCCAGCCCAGCTTCAGGCCTTCCATCTGCTCACGGGTGAAGCCATGATTGACCAGGAAATCGCCGACCAGCGGCAGGCGCACCGGTTCTATCTGGATCGCCAGATCGAGCCGGTCCACGGTCTCGCCCATCACCATGCGAGACCGCAAGATCTCCAGTTCCGCCGTCGTGGAATTACTCCCCTGCTCTCCCACGGCCAGGGTCTCGAGCAGCCCCAGGGTGGATCCACGACTCTCGATCTGGATCAGGGTGTCAGACTGATAGATTCTCGGTTGAGAACTGGCGTAGAAATAGCCGGCCAACATGAACACTACTACCGTCAGCATTATCGTCCACTTGTGATCCATCAGCGTCGATATCAACTTGACAAGGCTGATATCGGGCGTATCCCGGGGGGGGTCGCCCCCCCCCGAGTGACTTGAAAGGACAGTCATGGTCATGATCCTGTTATAGGTCCCCGACATCATCGACGGAACCTGCGACGTCACCCGGCAGCGTGACAGACGGCAACAACAACGAGATCACATTGTTCCAACGGGCCAACGGCGCCGATGTCACATAGACGACGTCCTGGGGTTCCAGAGGGAACCGGGTACCCAGCATCAGCCGCGTGGCATCGCTGATATCCAGCTGATAGACGGTCGCCAGCTTCTCGTCTCCCGGCGGATTGCCGCGCACGACGAAGATCCCCGAAGGCTGTGCCCGGCTCTCGTTCACGCCCCCCGCCCGTGCCAGGGCAGCGGTCAAGGTCAGCCGCTCGTTGCCCAGCGCAATGGCCCCGGGCTTCAGGACCTGACCCAGTACCACGACATTCATGTTCTCGGAGCTCGGCACATGGAGCAGATCGCCGTCACGCAGCAGGCGATTCTGGGTCAGGTCACCCTGGCGCAGCATGCTATAGAGCGACAGGCGCTCTTCACGGCCGCCACGGGTGAGGATGATACTGTGCCAGTCGGCGTTGTCACGAGCACCGCCCGCGGCACTGATGGCATCCAGCACGGTCATCGGCACGATGGTGATCGGCAGGGTGCCCGGGGTCGTCACGGCGCCACTGACGTAGACCTTCTGCGACTGGAAGGCGGCGATCCCGACCTCCACCTGCGGATCGGTGATCACTTCGGAAAGCCCACGGATGAGCAGGTTCCTGACCTCTTCCAGCGTCTTGCCGCCCACCCGGATGCGGCCGACATAGGGGTAGAACATGGTGCCATCCGGGCGAACCCGGTTGCCGGTTTCCGCAGCGTCCCGCTCTCCCCCAGCGGGAATGGTCAGCTCCGGATGGTCGTAGACGATCACACTCAGGATATCGCCGGGGCCGACTCGGTACTCGTAGTCCCGAATCCCCTGTTGCAACGACGAAGGAATCGGCTGTGCCTGTGATTCCACGGACGGGATTCTCTCCACCGTGTCCGGTGTGATCTCGATGATATCCACTCGTGAATCCAGCGATTCATCGAGTCGTTTCTCGTCGATATGGCCGCCGGGTGCCATGGCACAACCGGCGGTGACCGAGAGCATCAGCATCAGAAAAAGCACTGCGGCCAGGCGCCATCGCCTGACCGCAGTGCCAACATCTTCATCGACTTCGACAACGTCTGTACTGGCTCTGTATCCACTGATCTCTGTAAGCGGCATCATTGCTCTTCTCCCCAGCTGACCCCTTGGCACGCTACCGCCTCGGATTCATAGGCAGTCATCCGTGGCCCTTGTTCTCGTCTCTGCTGCGGCAACACCCTCCAGGCCCCCAGCGACACCGGATGAATTTCCCTGCATGGCATTCACGAGAGTGTCAACTTCAGTGGCGATACTGAAAGTTTTTGCCGATACATCCAGCTTACCTAGTTACAGAAACCATACATTCCTATTTTCCTGAAGGAACCCCGCTGAGAAATAAGATCAAATTCATTGCTCACACATTGAGAGACACCGATCACATCAACTGAAATATCTCAGACCAGGGAGAGAAAAAGGACTGAGCCGGCCAGTGGCAGGCTCATGGAAGAGAAGGAAAACAACGCAGTGGAATAAGCAGGTGAGTGTCTGTTCAGCAGATGGTCACCTTGACTCGCGGATGCCCAGGTACGCCAACGCCTCAGAGGCGGCGCCGTCATCCCACCACTACCCTCTTCTCCTCGGTCTGCCGATAGCCAAGCGGGTATCTCGACTGCCAGTGCCACGTATCGCGGATCATCTGGTCCAGGTTGCAGGATGCCTGCCAACCGAGTTCGCGGGCCGCCTTGGTCGTATCCGCCCAGAAGGCCGGCAGGTCTCCCGCGCGGCGGGGTGCAAAGCGGTATGGCACGGCGCGACCGGTGACCCGCTGGAAGGCATCGACCATCTCCAGTACCGAGTAGGCCCGCCCCGTGCCCAGGTTGAAGACATGCACGCCCGGCGATTCGACCCGCTCCAGGGCACGGAGATGCCCCCGCGCCAGATCGACCACATGCAGGTAGTCTCGCTCGCAGGTGCCGTCGCGGGTGGGATAGTCGTTGCCGAAGATCGACAGCTCCGCCAGCTGCCCCACGGCCACCTGGCTGATATAGGGCATCAGGTTGTCGGGAATGCCCTGGGGGTCCTCGCCGATCTGCCCGGACGGATGCGCCCCGATGGGATTGAAGTAGCGAAGCAGCACCACCGACCAGCGGGGATCGGCGACCTGCAGGTCCTCGAGCACCTTCTCGACCATGGCCTTGGAGGTGCCGTAAGGGTTCGCCGTCGTCCCCCGCGGCATGGTTTCCCGATAGGGTACCGGCGCCTCGACACCGTAGACGGTCGCCGAGGAACTGAACACCAGCCGATGCAGGCCCGCCGCCGCCATCGCCCGGCACAGCACCAGCGTGCCGTTGACGTTGTTCTCGTAGTAGGCCAGCGGCTGGCTAACGCTTTCGCCCACCGCCTTGAGGCCGGCGAAGTGCACCACGGCCTCGATGGCATGCTCGGCGAACAGCGCATCGAGCAGCGCCCGGTCGCGCACATCCCCGCGTTGGAACGTCACCGCCTGACCGGCGAGCGCCTCCACCCGGCGCAGCGCCAGCAGCGAACCATTGCGCAGATTGTCGAGCACCACCACCCGGTGGCCCGCCTGCAACAGTTCCAGCACGGTATGCGAGCCGATATAGCCCGCTCCACCGGTCACGAGGATGGGCATCGTACACACTCCTATTGCACTGGAACGTATACGAAGGTAACTCTCGCCACCGGCAGGCGTAGGACCAAATCCACTGATCCGGCGATATGGTTTGCATCATGCCCGGCGCGCAGAAACGACAATGCCGCGGCACGAGCCGCGGCATTGAGAAGACGAACTGCAGACCTGGATGACGGCCCCGGTGCTCAGACCCTGAGGGATCCCCAGGAATCTTACAGAAAGATCAGCATGTTGAGAGCAACTTGGCGGTGGGCTGCCAGGCCAGCGCTGGGAGGCCCTAGGGGGTCAGACCCTGACGAATCCCCAGGAATCTTACTGAAAGATCAGCAAGTTGAGAGAATCCTGGCGGTGGGCTGCCAGCGCTGGGAGGCCCTAGGGGGTCAGACCCCGGCGGTGTCGAAACCGCTCGCAAGGCGCAGCATGACGGGCTTAGTGACTCGGTTGGGGTCTGACCCCATAGGGGCAGCCTCGGCGCCTTCTTCGGCGAACAAGCGATCAACGTCGAGAAAAACGTGGGGATTCGTCAGGGTCTGGCCCGATAGGGGCGGGCCTTGGCGCCTGAACCGGGCCCGCCCTCCCCGCCTGGCCCCCGTCAGCCGGCCATCCAGCGCTGTTTCATGTCGTCATGGATCCACTGCCGGTAATGATCATCGAGCAGGCGCCGGTTGCTGATCGAGCGATAGATCGCCCGCCACTTCGCCCGCTTGCCCAGCGGCAGCGGCTTCACATGGGTATCCACCCAGACGATGCTGCCCGACGGCTTGCACAGCACATTGTTCATGTGCAGGTCGCGGTGCACGTAGCCGGCCCTGGCCAGCTTCATCACGTCTGCGCAGAATCGCGAGAGAAACGCCATGCGGTCGGCCTCGCCCAGCCCCGTGAAGTACTGCTCGCCGGTCACCACGCCATGGACGTGCTCCATCAGCAACAGCGACCCACGCCGATTGAAGGGGTTGAGGGATAACCCCCAGGCCACGCAATCCGGGGTGATCAGCCCGGCCGCCCGCACCACCTTCTTGCTGCGGATCTCCTTGCGCGCCTCGAACTGGAACAGCAGGCGCTTCTCGAAGTAGTCGCGCCAGAACCAGCGGAAGGGATTCCGCCGCCAGTCGTACTTGTCGCTCTTGACCTTGGCCAGGGCGCCCGTTGACTCATCGAAATAGAATTCGCTGCTGGCCACCTGTTCGAGCAACCGCGACCGCTCGTCCTTGGCCAGGTTGAGGGGCGTGTACGCCCCGACATACTCGAACAACAGGTAGCCTCGCCGCCGGCCATCGACCTCCACCGCCGTGAACTTCACTCGCGCTGCTCCACAGGCACTCCCGTTCCCTCGCTTCAGACAGGCCGATTATGCAGGCGGTGGTTTATATCGAGCCAGCCCCCTCAACTCGCCAGCCTCTCGATCCGCCAGCCCCTCAACCCTATCTCGCAGCTGAGCCTGCACGCCCGCGCTCAGACCCGGGGTCAACAGAGGGAAGCGCAGCCGCGAGAAACTGCCGGGCGACCGTCTCGGGCATGAAGTCGTCCAGCCAGGCATCGTCGATGGGCGGTTTCTCGCCCGCCACGGCGGCCCGCATGCCGGCCGCCAGGGAGGCCTCGTCCCGCGCCACGATGCTGGCTTCCAGTTCCCCCTTGAGGATCTCGCGAATGCCGCCGGAGCTGTCCACCGACAGCACCGGCGTGCCGCAGGCCAGGGCCTCGAAGAGCACGATCCCCATGCCCTCGAAGCGCGAGCTCAGCACGAAGAGCCGAGCGTGGCGCATCCACGGATAGGGATTGTCACGCTGTCCGGCGAAGCGGACCCGCCCGTCGATGCCGAGCTCACCGGCCAGGGCCTCGAGCCGCCCGCGCTCACTGCCCGCCCCCACCAGCACCAGCGGCATCTGCAGGGCCGACTGCGCATAGGCCCGCAGCAGCAGCGCCTGGTCCTTGGCCGGCACCAGGCGCGCCACCGTCACGAGATAGGGCTCGTCGGGCAGGTCGGGCTCGTCGGCCAGCATCAGCCGGCGAATGGCACGGATCGGGCAGGGATTGACGATGACCTCGACCGACGCCGGTGCAAAGCCCAATGCCCGTTGCGCCTCGGCCACGTTCTCGGCAACGCCGCCCGACACCGCCACCAGGTGCTTGTGCTGGAACAGGCACCGGGTGAACAGTCGCGGCTTCCAGCCCCGCTCGCCCCGATAGATCAGGTTCTCCAGCACGAAGCGCGCCCGCTCGTCACGAAAGCGCCAGATCAACTCGAAGGTGCCGACCCCTCGGAACACGATGCGATCCACATGGCCGTGCCGACGCTCGAAACGCCACAACCAGGCGCGGAACACCCATCCCCCCAGGTAGCCCGTCCAGACGAAGTAGGAACGCCGGATGATGGGGTTGAGAAACCAGCGCGCCAGCCACTCGATCAGCAACCCCACCAGGGTCAGCCGCAGCACCCAGTGCAACGCGAACTGGTGCAGCTGCACCTCGCCGTGCTCGGGCGCCAGCGGCCTGCGCACACGCCGGAAGGTCAGCAGGTGGCTCTCATGCCCCTGCTCGGCGAAGGCATCGGCCAGGTTGACCGCCACGCGCTCCATACCGCCCATCTTCAGCGAGCGAACCACCACCAGTGTACGCAAGGACGCCTCCCCTTCTATACGATGTGTCGGCTGGGGCAAGGCCCCCAGCCGTCATGTCCTGCGATCGGCCGACACGCCATGACGATGACACAACGCCAACGCCAGCAACAGCACCTGCATATAGGCATAGAAGGTCGTCATCATCTCATGGTGGATCGCCGCCTCGGTGAGGCCGTAGATGACGAAGCCCGCGGGTGAACACCAGGGCGACCTGCGCCCAGGGGTTGCCCCGATCGCGACGGTAGAGCCGCCAGTGGTAGACGGCCGGCGCCACCAGGTAGCCGAGCAGCCACAGAACGCCCACGGTGGCCGCCATCTCGAAGTACTGGCTATGGGCATGGCTGGCCGCCGTCCACAGCTGCAGGCACCCGCCAGCGGACACCGCCTCCTCGATATCGCCCTCGGCGAGATTGGTGAACTCGGCAATCGTGTAGGCATTCCGGTGCCCTGACAGGGTATCCCCTGTAATCAGCCTGCTCCAGAAACACGACGAGCGCCCGAAGGCGCCCGCAGGATGATACCACTTGTCACGCTGGTCGGAATCACTCCGTACAGCAAGCCCACCCGGCGTTCCCTTGCCTACCTTGCAGGAGCCCCACCTGCAGCGAATCTACCACCCTGTGGGAAACACGCTCCGCGGGGCGATAGCGGCGCGAAGCGTCGCTGGGCGGTCATCGGCCAGGTTGGCGGCCACCGCCATCTTTTGGACGGCCGAGACGACCTAAAGCTTCTGGGGGAGTGGCCACTGGCGTGCCGCGTGCAGGACACGGAGAACCCGCACGGTATCACCAGCCACGTCATAGACCAGTATGTAATTGCGGTGCGCGACCAACTCTTGCGTGCCGGTGACACGGCCGGGACGGCCGAGGTTGGGATGATCGGCCAGCCGCTGGGCTTTCTCTGACACCAGCTCATCGAGAGCCAGCGCGGCGGTGGGGTTATCTTGTGCGATGTATTCGCGGATTTCCTTCCGGTCGAGGCGTGCCAGGCGTGTCCAAACCAGCGTCACGACGCAGAGCCGGTCAGCTTCCGTTGCGTTTCAGCGCGCCACGCAGCAGCTTCGGCTTCGACCTCATCCGCCGGGATCACATCGCCGGCATTGGCCGCGTCAATACCGGCCTGAACCTCACGGCGAAACCAGGCATCGTGGGCGGCCGCTTCCTGCTGCTCCCGCACGAAATCGCGCATAAAGTCGCGTAGGAGCTGCGCCCCTGTCCTGTCCTTGGCCTTGGCCGCTTGGGCAAATTCCGCTTTCAGCGCGTCATCGACACGAAAGGTAAAGGTTGCTTCGCTCATGGGTCTGCCCTTCATGTGTTACGTCGTCATTACAACGTAGCACATAGATCTCCACTCTGAAAGCGTCAAGGTTTCATCCAAGGTGGCCCCAATCTGTTAACGTAGTTGTCACGCGGCGCGGGGGCGAATGCCGTCGTAGCGCCCGCTGCGCCGCGCCTGCTCAAGATCGTAGGCATTCTGCAGGCGCAGCCAATAGCCCTCGCTGGTACCGAGGAACCGCGACAGACGAATTGTAATGACCCCCTGGTTTCTACACACCCTCCTTGTCCACCGGCAGGCGCATGGCGCACAAACAAAACGGGCGCCCGAAGGCGCCCGTGAGGATGATTCCCCCTGTCCCGCTGGCGGAGATCACTCCCTGGCCGTCAACGAATCCCCACGCCCCACGGCGTAGTACAGCAGGCCGGCCTGCTTCATCAGGGCCGGGTCATAGAGGTTGCGCCCGTCGACCACCACCGGCAGCGCCAGTTGCTGCTTGAGCCAGGCGATGTCGACCGTGCGGAATTCCTTCCACTCGGTGCAGATAGCCAGGGCATCGGCGCCCTTCACCGACTGGATGCGATCGGCCACCAGCATCAGGTCGTCGCGCTCGCCGTAGAGCCGCCGGCACTCCTTCATGGCTTCGGGGTCGTAGGCCTGCACCCGGGCGCCGGCCGCCCACAGCGCCTCCATCAGGTCGCGGCTGGGGGCATCGCGCATGTCGTCTGTGTTGGGCTTGAAGGCCAGGCCCCACAGCGCGATCACCTTGCCCTCGAGCTTGCCGTCGAAGGCCTGGCGCAGCTTGTTGAACATGCCCTGCTTCTGGCGCTGGTTCACCGCCTCCACGGCCTTGAGCAGATCGGCCGAATAGTCCAGATGCTCGGCGGTGTGGGCCAGCGCCCGCAGGTCCTTGGGAAAGCAGGAGCCGCCGTAGCCGCACCCCGGGTAGATGAACTGGTAGCCGATGCGCGGGTCGCTGCCGATGCCGCGGCGCACCTGCTCCACATCGGCCCCCAGCCGTTCGGCCAGGTTGGCGATCTCGTTCATGAAGCTGATCTTGGTGGCCAGCATGGCGTTGGCGGCATACTTGGTGAGCTCCGCCGCCGGCACGTCCATGAACATCAGCTTTTCCTGCTGGCGGATGTAGGGCGCGTAGCACTCGCGCATCAGTTCCCTCACCCGCTCGGAATCGGTACCCACCACGATCCGCGGCCCGTGGGAGAAGTCGTCGATCGCCGAGCCCTCCTTGAGGAACTCGGGGTTGGAGCACACATCGAACTCCACCTCCACGCCACGCGCTGCCACCCCTCGGGCGATCGCCTCGCGCACGCGGTCGGCGGTACCCACCGGCACCGTCGACTTGTTGACGACCGCCTTGTAGTCGTACATCTGCTCGCCGATGGTGCCGGCCACCGCCAGCACATGGCGCAGGTCGGCGCTGCCGTCCTCGTCCGGCGGGGTGCCCACCGCGATGAACTGCAACACGCCGAAGGCCACGGCGTCGGTGGGGTCGGTAGTGAACTGCAGCCGCCCGGCCTCGACATTGGCCTTCACCAGCGTCTCGAGCCCCGGTTCGAAGATGGGAATCTCGCCGGCCTCGAGCCGAGTGATCCTGGCCTCATCCACGTCCATGCACAGCACCTCATGGCCCACATCGGCCAGACAGGCGCCCGTCACCAGGCCAACGTACCCCGTGCCGAAAACGGTAATTCTCATGTCCCTGCTCCTGCGATTGCTACTGGTTCCTGCCCCTATTGTAGAATCCACGCTCCACGGGGCGAGTGGCGCCGCGGGCGCCCCTTATGTATACAAATGTAACCTCACCAGCCGTGCTTCAAGTACCAAAATTCTCACTCCTGGAGGCTGATCAATCCATGCTTCATGAATAGTTCCCCTGGCGGCCATACACCAAGGCCAAGACAAATATGACAACCTGCATATAGGCATAGTAAGTAGCGATCATTTCATGCTGTAGCGCAACTTCAGTCAGGCAAAACAAGGCAAAGGCAGCGCTAAAGGTCACCCCGACCAAGGCATACGTATTCTCAGGATCCTTCACATATCGAGACAAAAAATAAGCGCCTGGAATAATCAAATATCCGATCAGGGCGAAAAGACCAATCACGCCACCGCTAGCCAAGGTTTCGAAGTATTGACTATGGGCATGACCACGCGAAACTCCAAGCACCCACTCCGTGACGACCCCATTGTCAACGAGCTCATGATTGAACGCTTCGCGCTCATCATAAGTCAGGCCAATCGATGGCCGCTCCTTGAAAGCTTCAGTAGCAGCTCGCCACAATTGCAGCCGTCCACCGCTAGAAATGGCGGCTTCCACATTTCCCTCGGCGATGCTGGAAAATTCCTCCACGGTGAAATCCATGCGCTCCTTGACCATGGGGACCGTTGCATAGCTGATGATTGCCAAGACGATAAAGCCGATCACGGCGCCCGTGACACGCAATGCCCCGATGCGTGAAAAATTCAGTACCAGCAGCATGGCAAGTACCAGAGGTATCACGAATATAGCGCCACGCGAGATACTCAATAGAGTTGCCGCCAAACCCGCGAGCACACCAAGAGCGAGTATGATTTTTCGTGAAGAACCGTGCATCAGTGCCACACAAACAAGCAGCAGGGAGCAGGACAGATATCCAAAGTTTATATGAAACAGAAAGCCATCTGCCTTGTAGCCTCCCTGCCACTGGGTCTGGTAAATGGCGATTGTCGCAGCTCCTAGCGCGCCAATGACGGCCCCCCACTCCATATAGTCTCGATACCGTGTCAACGAGATGGCTGGAGATGCATGCCGAAGCATCAAATAAATGGGGATAACGGCCACCATATGAAGCCCCGGACTGAGGTAGCGCCATGAAAAGCCGCTCAACCAGAACACAGGAATATGGCTAATGGCGTAAAGTGACAATATAGCCATCACACAGTAATCCAATGCGCTTAGCTTGACACTCTCTCTAGCCACTACCAAATATGCTATTGCATACAACGCAAGCAGGGCGATCAGGACATGAACCCTGACAGGGGTCGAAACCAGCAAAGCCAATACAAGGAATAATACGATACCGTTGAAGTGAGCTGCCCTGCCACGGTCAAAAAGTGTCATTAATTATTTCCAAAAATTATACAGGAGACCATGGTGCTTTCGCCAAGAAGCACCTATCAATATGCATTCTTACCGGTAAAGCCTTTAACTATCGTCAGGAAGATTATCCGCAGGTCCAGCCACAGCGACCAATTATCGATATACCACAGGTCATGCTCGACACGCCGCTCCATCTTGTCCAGTGTATCAGTTTCCCCCCTGAAGCCGTTGACCTGCGCCCAACCGGTCATCCCCGGTTTGACCTTATGGCGCTTCATGTAGGACTCGACCAGTTCCTTGTACTGTTCATTGTGCACCAAGGCATGGGGGCGCGGCCCCACGACGGACATCCGCCCTTGCAATACGTTGTAGAACTGAGGCAATTCATCCAGGGAGGTACGGCGCAGAAAAGCACCAAACCTGGTCACTCGGGGGTCGCCGCGACGCGCCTGGGTGACCTGGCCACTCGCCTCCTCGTGGACTTCCATGGAGCGAAACTTGTAGACCTTGAACTGCTTTCCGTTGATACCCATGCGATACTGCTTGAACAACACCGGCCCCGGTGACTGGCACTTGAGAATCACGGCGATCATCAGGCAGACCGGCAGCGATATCAGCAGGAAGAGCGACCCCAGCACGATATCCTCGACTCGCTTGACGAAGCGCGCCGTCTCCACCATCGGCGTCACGCTCAGGTCGATGGCGAAACGCCCTGCGACCTCGCTGATCTGATGATTGAGCAGCTGAATCTCGCCGAACTCGGGAATGAAACGCACTTCCACCGTCTGGTGACGCAAGGCATGCACGATCTCGCGCACCGTGCTGCCCATCTCCAGCGGCAGGCAGATCCATACCTCCCTTGCCCCGGAAGCCTCGACACGCCGCGCCACGCACTCCAGGAAGGCCCGATCCGGCTTGTCTTTCAACCGCTGAACGCCGGCGATGGCGAAGCCCTCGCCCGGCGATTTGCGCATGCTCCTGGCCACATTGAGCAAATTCGTTCCCGGACCGACCAGGAAGACCCCGCGCAGATTCTTGCCCTTGGCGCGGGCATACTTCAAGGCCAGCATCACCGCGACGCGAAAGCCCCCCGCCAGCACCAGCGAAAAGACCATCGTCATGCCCAGCCACAGGCGTGAATAGCGCACCGAGGCTTCGGCCAGGTAGATGATCGAGGTCGCCACGATGGTGACCCCCAGCCACACGCCCATCAAGCGAAACAGGATGGTGGATAGGCGGGTCGTGCGCCAGCGCACATAGGCGTCGTCGATGAAATTGGCCATGACCACGAAGATCGCGATCAGGAACATCCCGATCATGAAGCGCTCGTGGACATCGAAGGTACCAAACCGTAGGTAGTGGGCAACGAACCCACCCACGAAGACCGCAATTGAATCGACCAGCGGCACGAAGACCTGAGCGGGGTAGCGCTCGGTAATCGGACTTCTATCTCCAGCCTGCCTCATGAAGGCAACCACTCCATCAGCGTCATCAGGTGATATCACTCATCCAACACAGGTGACCCGACTCTCGTCACCCACCAACCTCGTCACCAGATGCTGAAAATGCTTGGCCACCACGGGCTCGGAAAACTCCTTGAGAAAGCGCTGACGGGCGGCGTCGCCCAGTCGACGGCCATACTCGGGGTCGGTATCGAGCTGCCGGATGGCGGTGACCAGCGCCTCCACATCGTGCGGAGCCACGGTTATCGCACACTCCCGGTCGGGGGCCACCCAGTTGACACCGCTATTCAGCCAGCAGTTGATGATCGGCCTGGCACAGGCCATGGCCTCCAGCTGGGCGATGCCGAAGGCTTCGGATGGATACACCGAGGGGAAGAGTACCGCGGCCGAGCGGGCGATCAATTGGTACTTGCGGCGCTCACTGACGAACTCGGGAATCACCGTCACCTGCTCCGGAAACTCCGTGGCCAGCCGGTCGAAGGCCTGCTGTTCCGGGCCACGGCCAAACACCACGAAGCGAATCCCCGGGGCTTCCACCGCCAGCCGCCGCATGGCCGCCGCCGTAGGGCGCGTTCCCTTGTACTCCACTAGGCGCCCGAAGAAGACGAAGTAGCCGGGAGCCGGCAGCTCTTGTTCCGCCTCGCGGGCAGGCGTCGCCTGGGCCGGGGCCAGCGCCGACTCGATGCGCCCCTCCTCCAGGGCATAAGGCAGAATAGCGATGTCGCGCTCGATGGCCGAGAGCATCTCGGAGTGCTCACGCAGCTTGGGGCTACCGGTGATCACCTGGTCGGCACGTGTCAGCAGATAACGATCGAAGGGATAGGTCAAACGCTTCAGCCACTTCTGCCGGTGCACATCCATGTGATAGCTCACCAGCCATCGGCACGCCCGCGTTCTACCGAACAGCCAGTAACCCAGGCTGGCCCAGGGAAACTGCAGGTTCACATGCACCAGATCGGCAGCGCGCGTTTCCCGCCAGTAGTGCCAGAAGAAGGCCGGCGACAAGGGGACCGACTTCAGATGGCCCCATGAGCCGCAGCGAATGACCCGGGCCCCGTCGATGCGTTCGTGGCGCGTCGCCCTACCCGAGGTCGCACAACACAGCACGGTCACCTCATGGCCCATGTCCTGATGCCACCGCACATACTGCTTGATGGCGGTTTCGATCCCGCCGGTGTCGGGCGCATAGTGCTTGTATACCAGCAACACCTTCCTGACCGAGCCTGTCGAGCTAGCCGCCATGACACCCCTTGCCCACGTCCCTGTCTACCATGCGATACACCCCCAGCGTCTGTTCGGCGCAGCGGCGCCAGGAAAACTCCCCCGCTCGCTGTAACCCAAGGGCGCGGAGTTTATCACGCTTGCTGCCGTCGCGGAGCAGCGACGCTAGCCCCTGTTCGATCGCCTCGACCTCGTGCGGCGGCACCGTCAAGGCCGCCTGGGAGGCGATTTCCCCCAGGGAGGTATTGTCGGATGTCAGCACCGGGGTGCCACTGGCCATGGCCTCGAGAACCGGCAAACCGAATCCCTCATAGAGCGATGGGTAGGCAAACACGGCAGCGGAGGCCATCAATGCCTGCACCTCGGGGCGAGCGAGATAGCCGGTGACGATCACCCGGTGCGGCGGCTTGATGTCGGCGATCAGACGCTTCAGCCCCGCTCCCTTCCAGCCACCGCCCCCGGCCAGTACCAGGGGATACTCACGGGCAAGCTCCGGAGGTAGTGCCTGATAGGCACGCAGCAAGCCTTCGAAGTTCTTGCGTGGCTCCAGGGTCGCCACCGCCAGCACGAAGCCCCGCCAACGCAACCCCAGCCGCTCCCGAAATGGCTGGGTGGATGGTTCATCGCGTGGGTGAAAGCCCGCTTCACAGCCGAGGTGCGTCACATGAATGCGCGATGGATCCGTCTCCAACCCCAGCTCAAGCAGCTCGCGCTTGACGAAGGCACTATCCGTGATGATCGCGGACGCCTGCTGGACTGCCCGAGGAAGGTGCCGATTGAGGTACGCTACCCGCGACGGCGGATGGGCTTCCGGAAACCGGCTATGCGACAGGTCGTGTACGGTAATCACCGTCTTCCCGCGAAACGGATAGCCGACGAAATTGGGCTCGTGATAGATCGTGCGGCTATCCAGGCTCGCCAGCAATTGCCCGCACTTGCGGCCGCGCCACCACTTGGCGGCATGATAGGCCGCCGGCACGTCGCGGGCGGCCACCCGCAGGCGGTGCCACCGGGCGGCCGAAGGGTCTTGCCGTGCCTGAACCGGCGCCGGCTGACTGGCTTGCCTCAGCGAGTGTTCGATCTGCTCGCGGGACCATAGCCCCCGATAGGAAATACCGCTCAACTCGATATCGGGGCAATCTCCAAACGCTTCCAGCAGGTTCAGGGTGTAATAGCCGATGCCTGTCAAGGGGGGAGTCAGCGCATCCAGGCCCACCGTCAACTTCACGCCAACATTCCTTGTTCATGGACCAGCATGTCCGCCAGTGTATCGCGCAGGGGGTAGCCAGGCTGCCACCCGGTCAGCGTTTGCAACCGGGTGCTATCGCCACACAAGCGCGCGATCTCGTTGGGCCGGACGAAATCGGGGTTCACCCTGACCTCGATCTCGTAGCCCGCCAGTTCATTCATGGTCTCGATCAACGCGCGCAGTGCCGTCGCCTTGTTGGAGGCGACATTCACACGAAGCCCCACTGCATCGCTTTCCAGCAAGGCGATATAGGCGCCGACCAGATCCCGCACATCGGTGAAGTCGCGGCTGACATCGATATTCCCCAACTCGATGACGCGCTCTCCCCCCGCAAAGTGCTTGACGATCTTGGGGATCAGGAAGCGGTCGTCCTGCCCCGGGCCGGTGTAGTTGAACGGGCGGGTGATCACGATCGGCAGCCCCTCGAAATAGTTGGCCACCATGTGCTCCATCGCCAGCTTGCTGCAGGCGTAATGGTTGACCGGTGCCGGGCACACCGTCTCATCGATGACCTCGAGCCCGGGAGTGCCATACACATTGGCGCTGCTGGCCACCAGAATCCGTGAGGGTGGCGAGTCGAGCCCCCCCAGGGCCGCCAACAGGTTCAGCGTACCGAACACATTGGTACGGTAGAACGCTTCCTGATCGGCATGGCCCACATACGAAAGCGCCGCCAGATGCACGACCCAATCGGGCCGTGCACGCGAAACGGCGGCCTGAACGGCCGCCGCATCGGTGAGATCGCATGGCTGGGTGTCATCGGCCCCGCACGGGTCGGAACCCCATCCCACCACGTGGAAGCCTTTTTCCTTTAGCGCCTTGACCATGTAGCGCCCGGTAAAGCCGGACGCCCCCGTCACCAGGGCAGTTGGCATACAGCCTCCTGAAGAAACGCGTGGCTTAAAACGAGAAACCTTGTTCGTTGCGGCGCAGGTCGGCCTCGACCATCATCCGGCACAACTCCTCCAGCGAGGTCTTCGGCTCCCAGCCCAGCTCATCCCTGGCCTTCTGCGGATCACCGATCAGCAACTCGACCTCGGCGGGGCGATAGAACCTGGGATTGACCTTGACCAGTACCCGGCCGGTGCTGGCATCCAGCCCCTGCTCCTGTTCGCCCTCCCCTTCCCAGCGAAGCTCGATGTCCACCGCCTTGAAGGCCAGGGTGACGAAATCGCGCACCGTTTCGGTGCGGTTGGTGGCCAGCACATAGGTATCCGGCTTGTCGGCCTGGAGCATGCGCCACATGCCTTCCACGTACTCCTTGGCGAAGCCCCAGTCCCGCTTGGCGTCCATGTTGCCCAGTTCGAGCACGTCCAGCTTGCCCAGCTTGATCTTGGCCACGCTGTCGGTGATCTTTCGCGTAACGAACTCGCGCCCGCGCAGCGGCGATTCATGGTTGAACAGGATTCCGCTGGTCCCGAAGATGCCGTAGGACTCGCGATAGTTGATCGTCATCCAGTGGGCATACAGTTTGGCGACCCCGTAGGGGCTACGCGGGTAGAACGGCGTGGCCTCGGTCTGGGGAATCTGCTGCACCTTACCGAACATCTCGGAGGTCGACGCCTGGTAGAAGCGGATCTCGGGGTTGACGATGCGAATCGCCTCCAGCAGGTTCACCGGCCCCAGGCCGGTGATCTCCGCGGTGGTCACCGGCTGATCGAACGACACCCCGACAAAGCTCTGCGCCGCCAGGTTGTACACCTCGGTCGCCTCAGTTGACTGCAACAAGCGGATGCTGGACGACAGGTCGGTCAGGTCATACTCCACCAGATGCAGGTTGGGATGGTCCTGGATCCCCAGCTCCTCGATCCGCCAGAAATTGACGGAGCTGGTGCGGCGAAAGGTGCCATAGACCGCATAGCCCTTCTCCAACAACAGTTCGGCCAGATAAGCGCCGTCTTGGCCGGTAATGCCGGTAATAATCGCCTTCATCAAAAACCCCACTGTTTCAGAAAACCAATTTCAAGACAGTAATTCACCTAATTGCAACAAAAATAGTTATTCATCTGAAGTAGATTCTGCAGCGGGGAAAACCTCATATCCCTGCAAAACCACTTGATCTTCATTTGCCACAAAAACACGAATCTCCAAATCAGTTACATCATCTTTAAGTTCGAACTCCCCCTGAGAAAGCACACCAGTTTCATCGAAATCACTCAAGGAGTCACCAAAATGTTTAACGCCTCCCTTTTCAGAAACAACATCTATCCATGCTGACTCAGAAGAGTGTGACTCCCCCTTGACAATGAGGCCATACCTGCCAGCAGGAAGATACTTGTAAGGGCCAAAATGAAGGAAGCCTTCTGCTCCAGTGGAAACCAAACTTTCGTTTCGCAATTCACCCACTTGCGAATGATGGTTGCTGTAAGAAAACCCCTCTACGGAAAAACCATTCCCATTTATCTTATAATTTTCCGGCAGATCATCACCTGGCTTTATTACAGCAAAGTACTCATGCTGAACAACATCCACCCAACCAGATTCCTGAAGATTAGAAACTATGGGGTTGAAATCTACTCTATACGCTGGAGGACTTGGCCAAGAATGGATTGCTCTGATACTGTCTACATAAAGCAAAACGATGGCATCGGCCTGATTTTGCGACAGGAGATGATAAATCCTTTCCTCAATATTATTATCAACCAAACCATGTGGAGAACTTTTTATAATAAATGGCCAATTTTTCTTGGCCATGGCCAAATTTTTATCACCACCAACATTGTACGTTGTAAAATCCAACTTTGATGACAGATAGTTAACCAAAATATCGTTTCGGTATGGCAGAAAAGCAACCGTATCTTTTTTTGATATATTCCCACCTATAGGCAACAGTAACTCTTCATCTAAATTAAAAGCAGATGCACGATTATCAATTTTTTTCGATAAAGTGGCCACAGGGTCAGGCAGCACTGTTATCAATAAAACAAATGGAATGCCGAAAGCAGCTATACGATGGTTTTTTGCTTCACAACGGACTGCCAGTATAATAACCAATCCCCACATCCCAAAAATAAAAAGCGCATGCCAACGGTAAGTGGCACGCATACTCTTAAAGCCTGGAATGTTTTCGTAGATGATAGCACTCCCCGTAGGCATCAAAGCCATATCTTCAGGCATCATGCGGCCATATGATGACTCACCTTTAGGTGAAATATCTTTTATGGAATTCACCTTCAGCGAGGGGCCAAGCGACATATAAAATGCGAAGATGGATATCAATACAAATAGACTTGCAATATGTGTCCATTTTTTCCCCACCCACCAGGCATAAATTCCGACCATGATGATAGGAAGTGAAAAAGTCGTGACCCATACCGAGGAATCACCAAAGAAGTCATCGCTAGATCGCTGAACACTTAAATCAAGAGAATCCCAAAGCCAATGCACCCCTTGCGTGGGCATCACAAGAAAAGATAAATCAAGCCCCCATCCCCGGAAGAAATCAATAGGTGATGATGGAAAGCTCGCTTGGCCAATATATAGTGAATATAGGACATATGACAAACCAAACCCAAGGAACATCAAAGGTGTCGAATATGAAAGAACATATGATCGACTTTCATTAATTTTATAGTATGTGAACAGCCATATGAATGATGCCCCAGCAGCAAACATCACATAACTATAGCCATCCATAAACACAGAGACAATGCATACAAAAACAAAAAGGCCGACAATTTTTGTTTTATCGACAAAACTGAAGCGAGGGGTACATAAAAGAAAAGCAACGTATAGATATGACGGGAGAAGTGAAACACCTAATGAAAGCATTGAGTATCCCGAATGATTCCAAACTACGGGCTGGGATAACCAGAGTAAAGCTAATATGGACGCAAGTTTTTTAGATGAACCTAAGAATACAGAAAGGCAATATGCTCCCCAAAAAGCTAGCGCCAAAAAAAGAAGTGCCATGCTTGTGTAAGCATCAGCAGGGCTAAAACCAACCCAGAGAAAGAATTCTGTTACCAGAACCCCTGCCAGACCAAATGAGCGAGGCATCGGGGTTGGGTAGCCAAAGTTCTTCGCGTAAAGTGAAAAGCCACCCTCATTAAGAAGAGACTGTGCAAAGCCGACGGTAGTACCTAGCGCTTGACCTAAAGTAGGAAGAGCTAAAAATGGAATCGCTCCATGTATAACAAGAGCAATTAACAAAGCCATGAAGAACCAACCACTGTCGGATCTAGATACTCTACTTCCCATGATCCCTACTACCCTATTTTATTAATCTGAAAACCTTTCAGGCGAAAACAAAATACAACAGCTATTATCTCTACAGAAAAGTATACAATCCGATTTATTGCCGCCAATAAAACCGCAAGGTCTACACTCATGAATGGGATTAGGGAAAACGTAAAAACTGCCTCACGCACACCTAAGCCTGCTGGCGCAAAGGGCACTAAAAAGCCTGCCACATAGGCAAGACAATAAATACCAATAATAAAAGCTAGCGGTGGGGAAGACTCTACAAAAGGAGCAATCGTAACCCCCAGTGAAGAGCCTAGGAATAACCAAGTAAATAAAAGGGCTGGAATAGCCATAACAGGAGGGCGAAGCCTAAGAAACCAACGTAACAGGTGACTTCTTAAGAAGAAGACCACTATTACTGAAGCAATCATCAAGGCCGACCCAGCCAGCACCCACTGGAGCCGAATATTGACATCCACGTTATCGAACCAAACATGCAATAAGCCAGGCTGGCTGGCAGCAATGAGTACAACACCCATTACCCCTGCAGAGGCCATTACCCACAAGTGCTCTGCTAACAGTGAGTCACGAATATCCTGAGCGGCCACTCCACGTTCGCGAAGAATGGCAATACGTCCGACAAATTGCCAGATGGAGCCCGGTATATATTTTGCCAACTGAGTGAGATTGTAGATGCGGTAGCTATCTATCCAGCCAAAATTAATGGAGAAATGACTTGCTGCTATCCGCATGTTGGCAACTAGACAGAGCTTGGCTAAGAATATCAGTAGAAAAACGCCAAGCAAAATCCCCCATGACAGTAAAGAAAGCGTCTGAAGAATTATGTCTCTTTTATTGAGCGCATAATAGATGACAAAAACAACAATCGCACTGAGCCAAATCCACTTGGCGACATTTTTGAGAAGAGCCCAGTTCATGAGCTGCTCTTCAGTAAATGGGTGATATAATCGATCTGTACATTTGAAAGCTTTTGAACTGCAGGCAATGCATTGGATATTTTCTGAGCACGTTCAGTTCTTTCTGCGATCAAGCGATCGACACAGTCAATGACTGGCTCTACGCTGCCCTTCTTATAATCAAGCACCATGTCTTGCTGGCCAAAACGCTCCATGACTTCGAGGTACTTATGACTCCAACCAATAACCATAACAGGAATACATGAGGCCAATGAAGCCACCATGGCATGAAAGCGTGAAACAGCTTGGACATCACAGGCATTAATGATCTGATGAATCTGAGCAGCATTGAGCGACCCAGAAAAGCTGACAACATGCTTACTAATATCTGAAGATAACTTCTTTTCAATCTCTGCCAAAAGTGGCAAATCATTATTATGGGTCTTATCCATATCCTCACCCCGCGTAGCATTGGGATATAGAGCAACTGCATAGCCCTTCTCTACCAAGCCGCTAATCAGCTCCTGCATGCGCTGGTGGTAATCCCAACCGGCAGCTTCGGCTCGTTTGGCGATCACGACGCTTGGGCAAACACCCACAATAGTCTTGCCGGATTGACGAAGAACTTTTAGTTCCGATAACTTATTCTCTAAACCCGCGACTTGCTGGCTTAGGCAATCCTCGCTCTTGAAGAGAAAGGCAGCATCGTCAGCGCGCTGGTAACGCTCTGACGCGGTGAGCAGATCGCGTAGATAGGCATGTGTCGTCTCACCGCGCGTAAAGACTTGTCGGCAACGGCCTAGAAAGATTCGTGCCGCCACCCTATTTATATATGACTTGAAAGGCCCCATTGCTTGTGAAAATTTTACGACGGGAACTCCCAGCACCATGGCAGGTAGGATAGTGGCGATATTGAATGGTATAAACTTGGTCCGTCCCTCGACAAATGAAACACCCGCCAAACATATTAAAACTTTTGATCTTGCCAGAGACAAGATGGATTGTGGGAAGAAACGGTGAAAAAAACTCAACCGTAAAGCACCAAACAACCGGTACAGTATCGCGACGGGGAAGAGTACAGTTACCAAATAGGCAGGGGTAGAGGAGTATACCGACACCCTGGAATCGTCTATCAGATCACCATCGCTCTTGGGGTAATATGTAAAGACATTGAAGTGCAAATCACCGGCACAAGCTTCACGAAGCCTTCCTATCGTGGTACTAAGCATAGCTTCGGCGCCACGATTCCCGTAAAACGTCGCACCAATTATTGATATTTCCTTCATCGCAATGTTTCCAAACCCTTCTTGAAATATAAATAAAATTTCAACACTGGCCTAGGAGTTTTGAATATAAGCTTTCGCCCCCACTCCTTTTCGCTTAGTCGCATATTGGCCAGTGTAATATAAGCATTCAGGTACGAGTGCCAGGAAACCTTTTCTCCAACCGTGTCCTTTAATTTTATCTTGAAGAAACGGCTAACTTTTGAGCGGGCCGATGTGTTGTAGTGAGAAGGGCCAATTCTCGACTGCCCATCCATGATGTCTTTCACATCCAACTTGTCACTGGCAATGATATTGTTTCTCGACACCTTCTCATAAAAGGTATGACCTTTGTCGGTCCTTGTAATCACGCCGGTATGTTTTATTGGATTTCTCTTAAGTCGAAATAACCAAACATCCCCCACAGTGATGTCCGCATCATAGCCATAGTGATCATGACACGCCATGCATTTTCTTTCACTAAAGAAAAAGAGGTTCTGGTAGTCGTTGAAGTATTTTGTCGGTTTGGAAATAACTGACCCGTCCTCGAATTCGGCCTCCAGCTGCCCCCGCCAATGACCGACACGAAACCGATAATCAGCCAGCTTCTTTCCCGCTTCACGTTCTAGCCGCTTTGTCGTTTCATCAATGAGAGCATGCCGAGAATTATGCCCACATACCAGCGCAACGGTTAATGCTATTTTATTACCAAATTCAGGGTCCTTAGCGGCTCTACGCTTCAGACCTGAAAGATCACATGGCAAACCGACAACGGCGACTCGCCCCTGAAACCCTCGAATTAGAGGCAACACCTCACGTAAGAAAGGTGTTTCTACGTACTTACTTCCACGCGCTGCAAGAATCTCTTCAGGGGTCGTCGCAATAATAAATTTTGGCCTTACCTTTCCATCAACTATCACCGTGTTGCAGACAACCACACCTTCATAGTCGCCATTCTCGAGACCATTGATCAGCAATGCACTGGTAGTGCCGCCAGAGGCGGCTACTGACCGTGTCTCTGGATTGTTGGCATACGTAAGATATGCGGATTGATAATCCCCCACATATTGTTTTACATCGTCATCTGTCCATTCCTTTTTTACTAGCCGGTCAACAATATTACCAAGCATCAACCATCCCCCTGCTTCCGCGCTTCAGTCTTCACGAATCCGGAAGCGTATATCTTCAAGCATCTTGCGATTTGCTGCCAATAGGTCCGCAAGAAATGCCACTAAAATCGTCTGAAAACCTGCCCCCAGCATGACGCCAGCAAGGATCAAGGATTGAATATGGCCTGCACCTTCACCATTGAGATAATGCCATAGAAAGCGCAATCCAATCAGAAAGCCAATACTAAACAGGGTTGCACCAATAATGCCGAAAAAACGAAACGGCCGATAAACAACGAATATTCTGATAATGGTAACGACAGAACGTCGAATGTAAGAAGGAATGCTCTTGAACAACCTTGACGGCCGAAGATCCTCATTCACTCGAACCGGCACGGATGTTATCGCCATATTCTTCTGGCCAGCTTGAATGATGGTTTCCAATGTATAGGTGTACTCGTTGAATACCATCATCCGCTGAGCGGCTTTTCGAGACATGGCACGGAAGCCGCTGGGTGCATCGGGAATATCGGTTCGACTCGCAACACGCACGACCCAGCTACCCAGCTTCTGCAATATCTTTTTTACAGGAGAAAAATGCTCGATCGTCGCGATTGGCCTTGCCCCAACCACCAGATCCGCTTCACCGTCAGTGATCGGTTTGGTCAGGGCAGGAATATCCTCTGCATTATACTGATTGTCCGCATCAGTATTGACAATGACATCGGCACCCAGGCGCAAGCAGGCATCCAACCCGTTCATGAACCCTTTGGCCAGACCCTCATTGCGAGTATGCCGCACGATATGATCGACGCCATTCTCTTGTGCAACTCTAATGGTCTCATCTTCGCTGCCATCATCAATAATGAGCCACTCAACCTTGTCGAAGCCTGGAACCTCTCGCGGCAACGCATCAAGTGCAATGGCAAGAGTTGCCTCTTCATTATAACAAGGTATTTGTATGATCAGTTTCAAACCGGATTCCTAATCTTATCAAACTGTCGATTTGCCTTCAGAGTGAACCTTGATTGGCTTACACCCTAATAAAGCTTCCTTGAGATGTTCAGCACTCTGCTCCCATGTGAGCCACGGCATCTCATCAGGTTTAGCGTGCTCTCCTGCTTTATAGAGCTCTAGCCATGCATTGATTTCTTTGGCTAAACCGTGAGAGTCAAGTGAGTTAAAATAGAAAGCATACTCGCCCGCCACCTCGCGGAATACCTGGATGTCACGAGCAATAATTGGTAATTTATACTGCGCCGCTTCTATAAGCGGCAAACCAAAACCTTCGCCTCTCGACGCCGCTATCAAACAACTTGAGGCCTCATAGAGCTTTTCCAAGTACTCATCACTGACTGCCTCAAGCCAGAATAAGTGCTTATCTTGTTGTGGATGTTGGCGCAACCGTTCAGCCAGAGCATCTACCATCCACCCCTGCTTTCCCACGATTACAAGATTAATGCTGTGCCCTTGGGACCATAGTACGTCAAAAGCATCTAACACCTGGTCTTGCCCCTTACGAGGCTCAACGGTTCCCACCATCAAGAACGAATCAGAGCTTTTGAGTTGTTCAATTATCCTTTCAGAGTTGTCATCCAAGCCCTTGGAGGGAATCGAGCTCTTGATATCCGCTCCCAAGTGAAACCAGTTGATCGAGAATGGTCGTTGTCTATCGATGACATTTGCACTCATCCATCCGGACAGTTCGTCGGCCACGGACTTTGAAATGCAGAAAGCTCCATCGTATTGCGACAGCACCCTCAACCAGCGCTCATGCCCTTCCTTAGATCCAACAGGAAAACTCGCTGGCAGCATAATAGGAAGCAAATCATAAACAACAAAAAAAATTTTCACCCCGCGCTGGCGCAACGCTAATAAATAATTTTTTTGTGCCTCTACCACATGATGCTGCAAATCAAGCCCCAAAAATAAATCGCCCGCTTTGAATTCAATTACATAATCTTCTGCATCTTGGTCATCGCGACTTAAAAAATGATTGACGAATTGATTCGCGTAACGATAGCCACAAGTGGTTGTATCGGCATACACAGGGCAGACGTTGTATTCTACTGGTGGGTTCCGCAACAGCTCAGAGAGCAAACTACGTGTAACTCGCTGCACTCCCGTTCTAGCGTCCCTGTTTACCAGCTCCGATATGTCGATGAATAGCTGCTTTTCTTTCTTGACTGGATGGTTAATTGAAATTGAATAGGCTGCTCGAAAAAGATCGCTATCAGTAGGTTTGGAAGCTCTTATTGCCTTTATGCTTTTTTTCAAGGCTTCCACATGATCAGTATTTACAATCTTGCTTGTACGTTGGCTTTGCAGCACTGCTTTTTCAAAGAAACGAATCGCTTGTTTAGCAGAGTAATCCCACGAGAACTCTTTGGCTCGACTGATGCCCCACCTGGATAATTCACCTCGGAATTCGTCATTACTGATCACTTCCTGAATTTTTTCGCTAATAGAGCTTTCATCATAAGGATCAAATAGCGCATCATCTCGACCAATCACTTCAGGAATGCTTGTTGCCCTAGACCCGATAACAGGCGCTCCACATGACATGGCTTCTAGAGCAGGTAGGCCAAACCCCTCATGCCAGCTAGGGAAGACAAACAAATCGCAAGTAGAGTAGAGAATTGAAAGGTCATGATCGGTCACATATCCAGTGAAGACCATATCATTTTTCGACAGACCACTTTTCTTTGCCGTCCCTTCAAGCAGAGAGATTTCAGCAGCAGGCATCTTACCCGCCATTACCAGCTGGTATTTTTCTTTTATCGCTGATGGAAGCTTTGCAAATGCTCTAATCAGCCGATGCAGGTTCTTTCTTTCATCCGCACCGCCGGAATACAAAATAAAGGAGCGTCCAATTGTATGCATCGACTGCAATTTCGCTTTCTCATCACCCTCTCGTATGGCTGCATGAAAAACGGAGTCACATGCCGTCGATATATTGACGATATTATCTCTATCCAAGGAAAGAAACTTTATACCTTCCTGAAGCGTTGCTTCTGAAATAGCCAGCCAGCCATCAGCCTGCCGCAACGATTCAATTTTTCTTGAATAAAAATCTTTATATGACTTGTCACGATCCAGATATTTCTCTGGATTTACGAATGGAATCAAGTCATAAAGAGTCACAACCGTAGGTATGCGGGAGCCCGATTTCTTTACGGATGTCACAGCATCATCAACATACCCTTCGATCAAGCTGGAAACATAAATGACATCAGGCTCAAGGCATTCAATGAAGGCTACACGAATATATTCTGCGGCTTCACGTCTCCATGCGTTCCCTGGCTCAATTTCTCTACAGGGTATAGGTGCATCCCATACACGGATATTATCTTGCGGTAACAACCCATCAAAGGATGCACGGATAGGCTCAATCGTATCTGGCAGCAATCCACTCAGCACAATTATAATATCGTGTTCGCCACTGTTGCGCACGATGGCTTTTGCTAGTGAAAGGCTATAACGGCCGATTCCACGATAGCGGCTTTCTGTTTGCGCGCCCTGAAGATCAATGACAATACGCATCAGTGGCTTTCCTGCTGCTGACTAGAGCTGGACTTAAGTTCAAAATATAATTGCTTTGCCCTTGGCGGGAGCTCATCAAGACTACTGGGTTGTAACAACCCACCATAGCAACCAGATGATACACCCTTGGAAGCACCTTTGATGAAGCGTCTATAGATTGAGCTCAACACTGGATAAAAGCCTAACCGATCTACCACTACAATTATTTTATGCTTTACGGCATTATTGGACTCGAGATAACTCCTGACCACTGCCTTGCATTTATATGCTACTTTTTCACCTGCAACTCTTAACCTAGATTTTAATCCACAATCTCGCAGGAGCCGCACCTGTTGCAGAAGCCAACGAAGCGGAGCAGTAATACGCCAAGAACGGCTACTATAAACTTCCTGCAACTCAACTACCACTTTCTGGACTCTTGACTCTGCTAACTTAGCTGTAGCTTCAGCTTGCTGAGCCTTCAGTCCAGAATTCAATTGCTCATATCGAATAAACTTATCAAACACATTTGGCGGGTAGCGAAATGAATTTACTAATTCAACATGCTCTTTTGCTACATAGAATCGATTTAGGCCATCATGATAGACGAAATCATAACCAGCAGCACGAACATCATTTTCCCATTCAGCGTAACTTTCGACGGTCGAATTCGGCCGTGTTGCTTCGATCACCATTACCCACGGACGAAAGCGTGAGAAATCCATCCCGCAAATCACTGATTTTTCAAAGCCTTCAACATCAATTTTCAAAAAATGGATTTCACCGATTACATACTTTTCACATATATCCGCAAGTCTATAAACTTGAACTTTATGAAACTCACCTGAGTGACCACTAGATGAGTACTGGGCGACAACATCTTCTGATGCCGTGGCCCAACCTCGAACATCACATTCCCAAATTTCAATTTCACCATTCAATTCGCCAGCCGCACATTGCAGATTTATATCTCGCGGCCTATCGCGCTCTAAATCAGCATGATGCGTCAGCAAAGGCTCTATATTGATGCCATGCCATCCACGCTCATAAAATGCTTTAGTAACAGATTCTATTAATGGATCATTTGCCCCAACGTCAATATAAAACCCTTGCTCAACATGTTGAAGGGCACGCCATAGAATAACGTCTTCAAAATTTTGAGCATATGAAATAAAGCTCATTGTTTCTCAACCTTAATAATGGGCTCAATCCAACAGCATCCAGAAAACTGAATTGAATTAATATTCACAACATCAAATACTAATGCCAAATCCCGCCACTCGTAGTTGCTTTCCAGATGAGTATGACTACTCACCAATGCAATTTGCACAGAATGTGAACCCACCCCTAGATTAGCCGGGAACGCAAAAATAAAATCAATTATCTCATTTTTCTTTGGGGCTTTGATGATTTGTTCTGTATGCCACGTATTGGTACCGTACATGACTTGACCTAGCCGATCCTTGATCCCGTAACCTATCACCAAGCTTTCAATATCTTCGAATACCTTGACCCTGACCCTCAACTCTACTGCTTCGCCCACTGCAACATGGTCCGTTTTTTCGCCCTTGCTGTTGTAAAGCCCGATGTCCTGGACCCGCGCCTCGCCGGTGCCGGAACTGGTTTGTACCTTGCCATTATCCAGGCACTTGACCTCGACAGTGCTCTGCTCTTTTTCGGCGATGATGGCATTGTAATAATCAAAGATCTCTTCAGGGTTGCCATCCTTGAGAATACAGCCCTGTTCCAGCAGGATGGCCCGATCGCACAGACTCTGGATCGCGCTACGGTCGTGCGAGACGATCATTAGCGTGGTGCCCTGCTCCTGAAACTCGCGGATGCGGTTGAAGCTCTTGTGCTGGAAGTAGCTGTCGCCCACCGACAGGGCTTCATCGACGATCAGGATTTCTGGTCGGTACGCCGTGGCCACAGCGAAGGCCACGCGCATCTGCATGCCACTCGAGTAGGTACGCACCGGCTGATCGAAGTACTCGCCGATTTCGGCGAAGGCTTCGATATCCGGCATGGCATCTTGTATCTGCGGGGTCGAGAAGCCCATCAGGCCGGCGGCATGGAAGACATTTTCCCGCCCCGAGAGTTCCGGGTTGAACCCCATGCCCAGTTCGAGGATGGCAGCGATGCGACCATTGACCTGAATAGACCCTTCGGTGGGTTGCAGGGTGCCGGTGATCATCTTGAGCAGGGTGCTCTTCCCTGCCCCGTTCTGGCCCACGATGCCGATGGCCTCGCCGGGCTGGATCTCGAAACTCAGATGGCGCAGTACCCAATGTTCTTCATTGGGTTGACACGGGATCCCCATCCAGCGCCCGATGCGGTGCCATTCGGTCTTGTAGGTGCGGTAGGCCTTGCCCAGGTTGTCTACGATCATCAGGCTCATAGGGCATCTACCAATTCGGCGCTGGCACGGCGAAACAGGAACAGGCCGAAGGCCAGGATCAGGAAGCCGACGGTCATGATGAGGATCACCTCTCCTAGGTGCGGCGCCTGGCCGTACACCAGCACATCGTGGTACCCGCGGATGATCGGGTAGATGGGGTTCAGCACCAGCAGCTGCTGCAAGCGTTCCGGAATGATGTTGATCGGGTAGACGATCGGCGTGAACCAGAACGCCACCTGCAGCAGGATCGGCACCGCCTGGCCGATATCGCGAATGAACACATTGAGAATGCCGAGCACCAGGCCCACACCGAGCGCCAGCGAGACCATCGCCAGGGTCAGCACCGGTAACCACAGTATCTGAACGGTTGGGAAGTGCCCCAGCACCGCGAACACGCCCAGGATCGCCAACAGGAGCATCACGTTGTTAAGCAGCGCCGTACCGACCACGATGGTGGGCAGGGTGATCTTGGGAAACTTCATCTTCTTCATCAAGTTGCCCTGCTCGATAAACAGGTTGAGGCAACGGTTAATGATCTCGGAGAACAGCATCCAGCCCAGGAAGCCTGCGGTCAGGTAGATCGCATAGGCGTACTGGCTGTCGATCCCGGGCAGCTTGGCCGAGAGCACGGCGGAGAGGATCAACGCATAGATCAGCACCTGAGCCAGTGGCTGCAGGATCATCCAGAACCCGCCCAGCTTGCTGCGCGCGAAGCGGGTGACGAACTCGTTCTTGATCGAACTGAGCACGAAGCCGCGATAGGCCCACAAGCCCTTCAACATGTCAGACATTGCCACTCCTGCAAACGGGCTTCCAGTTCGGCAACCTTGGCGTTGACCAGATCGGCATCGCCACGGCTTTCCACGTTCAGGCGCAGCAGCGGCTCGGTATTGGAGCCACGCACGTTGAACCGCCAGTCGTCGAACTCCAGGCTGATGCCGTCGGTGGTGTCGAACCGCTGCGCCTGGCCCCGATAGTGCTGTTCGAAACGCACCAGGGTGTCCTGCACGTCGTTGACGCGATAGTTGCGCTCGCCGCTGCACGGATAGGCGGCCATACGCTGGTCGACCAGTTCGGCCAGCGTTTTTCCCATGCGCGACATCAGCGCCGTAACAAGCAACCAGGGGACCATCCCGCTATCGCAGTAGGCGAAATCACGAAAGTAATGGTGAGCGCTCATCTCACCGCCGTAGATCGCGTTTTCCTCGCGCATGCGCTCCTTGATGAAGGCATGGCCGGTCTTCGACTGCACCGTCACCCCTTTCGCGTGTCGTACCTGATCGAGCGTGTTCCAGGTCAGGCGCGGGTCATGGATGATCTTCTCGCCGGGGTTGTCGGCGAGCAGCATCTCGGCCAGCAGACCAACCAGGTAGTACCCCTCGATGAAGCGACCGTTGGCATCGAAGAAGAAGCAGCGGTCGAAGTCGCCATCCCAGGCGATGCCCAGATCGCAACCATGCTGCAGCAGCGCCTGGCGAGTCTGCTCGCGATTCTCCGGCAGCAAGGGGTTGGGCACGCCGTTGGGGAAATGGCCGTCGGGGGTTTCGTTGATCAATACCCACTCGAAGGGCAACCGCTCGCCCAGCGCCTGGATCACCGGCCCGGCCGCGCCGTTGCCGGGGTCGGCCAGAATCTTCAGCGGCTTGAGTTCGGAGAGGTCCACATACTCGAGTAACCTTGCCAGGTATGCCGACTTGTCGACGCGCTGTTCGATGCGGCCATGGGTAGCGGCCGCATGGCCGAGATCCGCACTCTCGACGCGAGCCTTGATGCCCTTCAAGCCGGTGTCGCCACTGATCGGGCGAGATTGGGCACGCACCAGCTTCATGCCATTGTAGCCCTTGGGGTTGTGGCTGGCGGTGACCATCACGCCGGCGTCGGCCCGGTAGTGGCTGGTGGCGAAGTAGACTTCCTCGGTACCGCACAGGCCGATATCGATGACATCGGCCCCGGCAACAGTGATGCCATCGATCAGCGCTTCGGCCAACCAGGGGCTTTCGAGGCGCATGTCGCGGCCCACCACCACACTCTCGGCATGCAGCTCGGCCACCAGGGCCCGGCCAATGCGGTAGGCCAGGTCGGCGTTGAGCTGCTCGGGTACCTGGCCACGAATATCGTAGGCCTTGAAGCACTGAGTCGTGATCGGTTTCATCCTTTCCGGCCCCTGATCACTGTTCATCGACACGGCCGTAGGTGTCCTCGAAGCGCACGATATCGTCTTCGCCGAGATAATCACCGCTCTGCACCTCGATCAGCACCAGCGGAATCACGCCGGGATTGGCCAGGCGATGATTGTGGCCGGCACGGATGAAGGTCGATTCGTTGGTATCCAGGTAGAATTCCTGATCCCCATTCGTGACGCGGGCCATGCCGCTGACGACGATCCAGTGTTCGCTACGGTGATGGTGCATCTGCAACGAGAGCGATGCGCCGGGCTTGACTTCGATACGCTTCATCTTGAAGCGTTCACCCTGCTCCAGCGTGGTGTAGGTCCCCCAGGGGCGATGCACGGTACGGTGCAACAGGTGCGCATCGTGCTTGTTCGCCTTGAGCTGCTTGACGATCTGCTTGACGTCCTGGGCATGATCCTTGTGTGCGACCAGTACGGCATCGGGGGTGTCGACCACCAGCAGGTCTTCGATCCCGACCAGGGCGGTCAATCGCTCGGGGCTATAGACGTAGTTGTTGCGGGCTTCGTGTACCAGTACCTCACCCTCGCAACGGTTGCCGTTGGCATCGGCTTCGGTCAATTCGCTCAAGGCATTCCAGGAGCCGATGTCGCTCCAGCCGATATCGCATGGCACCACGGCCACCCTGGAGGAACGCTCCATCAAGGCATAGTCGATGGAGATATCCGGTACGTCGGCAAACTGCTCAGGGTCGAGCGCCAGACTCTGATAACCGTCTCCCTTGCTTTCGCGCGATGCTGCCAGGGTGGCTGCCACGCTTTCCATAACGTCCGGCGCATGTTCGCGCAGTTCCTCGATAGCCAGCCCCACCGGGAAACAGAACATGCCGGAGTTCCAGTAGTAGCGCCCGGCCTCGAGGTATTCTTTCGCCGTCTCGAGATTCGGTTTCTCGACGAAGCGAGCAACCCGATAGCCGCTACCCAGGGTGCTCGCCTTGTCGGCCTCGATGTAACCGAACCCGGTTTCCGGGTACTGCGGCTCGATGCCGAAGGTCACCAGCCAGCCCTGCGAGGCGATCTGCTTGGCCTTGTTGACGGCTTCCGAGAACGCCGTTTCGTCTTGGATCAGGTGATCGGCCGCCAAGACCAGCATCAACGCGTCGGGGCCATAGGCTTCGTTGAGCTGTAGTGCTGCCGCGGCCACGGCCGCCGAGGTGTTGCGACCGAAGGGTTCCAGCACGTAGCGCAGCTTGGTGTGCTCACTGTCGACCTTGCGGTACTCGTCTTCCGTCTTAAAGAACAGTTCACGATTGGTGACCGTCAATACCTCGCTGACATCATCCAGGCCACTGGCACGCAGGAAGGTCTTCTGGATCAGGTTCTGACCATCCGGAAGCGCCATGAAAGGCTTGGGATGGGTCTCACGGGAAACCGGCCAGAGGCGGCTTCCCACCCCCCCTGACATGATGACGGGTACGAAATTCATGACGTTCTCTCAGATCCGATTGAAGAAGCACCTAGCCAAGGGGAGATGTAGCGCCCCCACCTGGAGAGGGAGTAACGATGCCGACATTCGGGCACGCTACCGCCCGGGGATTGTCCCGGGCGCATTCCCATGCCCTGTATCAAGCCTGGATACCTTGGGTGAGCGAGCGGTGAGAACAAGGGGAGCCATGAAGCGCCATGGTAGGCATGGCATGAACAAATTCATGCCGAGGTGGCGGTTCCTCTGCCCCCTTCATCGTCCCTTGCCAAGCCGTGGCTCGGCACCCCTGCGGTATCGTTTTAATGGTCGCGCTATTCTACGTCACCACGCGGCCGTGCTCCATGGCTGCGCGCCGGGGGCGCTGTTGGGCTTGCGTGATGGGCTAAATCTGCTTGGGGTTGGGAGAATACAGCACAAGGGATGCTGGTCAACGGCAAAACAGGCAGGGAAACAGGGGGATACTCGAGGTACTCGGGGGGAGTGGTGATGAGAGCATACGGGGGAGAGGATCACCGCAGGGGCGCCTGCGGCGCCGATCGCCCGGCGGAGCCTGGCTCCTTCAGGGCTGGGTGATGGGCGCATGCGTTGGCGGGGGCATGGCAGCCAGGACCAGGGGAAATCGCCTGCATTTTCTCGACGGTGGAAGCATGTTCGAAGATGAAGGCGTCGAGCTCGCATCATTGGGGTCTGACCCCGTGCCCGATGAGCCTCGGCGAGATAGGCTCCCCGCGTTGACCTCGACATCCCAGGGGTCAGACCCCGGAGGCAGATTCCGTTGCCGAGGCTCGCATCCCTAGGTTCTGACCCCGGAGGCAGTGCCAGCGTCGGTAACCCGCCCCCTACCCGCCTTTCCTCAGCCGCCTGGTAGGCTGGCCCGCAGTGCCGCCTCCCACCGCTCATCGCGCTGCGCGCAGGCGATACCGGCAGAGTCGTAGCCGCGGTATTCCAGTTGCTTCAGCCCTTCGAGAAGGATGGGGGTGACATTGCGCAAGCTGTCTGCGCCGACGATTCCGCACATTACAGTTCCTTGAGCAACCGGCTGATGATTTCCTGCTGCCCTAGTTCATCGGTGTTGACGGTCACCTCCGCTGCCTTGGGCACCTCGTAGGGGCTGTTGATGCCGGTGAAGTCCTTGATCTTGCCTTCGCGGGCCTTCTGGTAGAGCCCCTTGGGGTCGCGTCGCTCGCACACATCCAGCGGTGTGTCGACGTGCACCTCGATGAAGTCGCCCGCGGCGAACAGCTCCCGGGTGGCATCTCGGTCGGCGCGGAACGGTGAGATGAAGGCGGTGATCACGATGATGCCGGCCTCGGCGAACAGCCGGGCCACCCCGCCCACCCGGCGGATGTTCTCGGCGCGGTCCGCCTCGCTCATGCCGAGATCCCGGCACAGGCCGTGGCGGATGTTGTCACCGTCGAGCAGCATGGTGTGGTAGCCGCGGCGGTTCAGCTCGACTTCCAGGGCGTTGGCCAGCGAGGATTTCCCTGCACCGGAGAAGCCGGTGAACCACATACACTTGCCGGCGTGGCCGTTGAGCTGCTCGCGCATGGCCTGGGTCACGCTGGTGCGATTCCACACCACGTTGGCCTTGCTGTCGTGCTCGCGGAATTCGTAGGGCAGCTCGCTGTTCTGGTGGATCATGCCGGTACCCATAGTGAAATTGGCCAGTCGTCACCAGGACGAAAAGGCATGTAACAGTCTCTTCTTCATGCTAGTGAAGGCTAGCCATCGATGACTTATTGCTCGGAGCTTGCAGTCCGTAGCCCAGCAACGGTGCGTAGCGCCCTCTCCCACCGTCCTGCTTCCAGCGCTGCGGCCGGATTGCGCGTTTCATCGGGCCATTGGGGATGCCAGCGCCTGATCGGCTCTACTGCGAATCGTGTCTTCCGCCAGGAAACCCCCGCCCAGGGTCACCTCAAGCGAGTGCCCTGCCCCTTCGGCCCACTCCAGCAGCTTGGCCTTGAGCGCGGCCTGGGCATGGGGGTCGCCGTGTACCAGGCGCACTTCCCGCGGTGGGTGGCGCATGCGGCGCACGAAGTTGAGCAGGTCATGCTGGTCGGCATGGGCCGAGTAGCCGTTCACGGTTTCCACTCGGGCGCGAATGTCGATGCGCTGGCCATCCAGCATCACCCAGCCGCCATTGGGGCCATGGCGCTGGATGTCGCGGCCCGGGGTGCCGGCGGCCTGGTAGCCGGTGAAGCGCACGCAGTGGCGTGGATCATTCAGCATGCGCTTGAGGTAATTCACCACTCTGCCCCCGCTGACCATGCCGCTGGCGGCGATCACCACCGCGGGCCGGCCGCTCTCGGCCAGGTAGGCCACGGTGCGCTCGTGGGCTTGGTGGCCGTCCACGGTGTAGAGGTTCTCGAAGCTGAGCGGGTGGCGGCCACGGCGCAGCGTCTGGTGCGCTTCGGCGTCCCACCAGGGCTTGAGCTCGCGGTACACCTCGGTGAAGCGGGCGGCCAGGGGCGAGTCGACGATGATCTCGAGCTCGCGCCAGCGCTCGTCACGGCCGTTGTGTATCAGCCCTTCCAGCTCGTAGAGCAGCTCCTGGGTGCGACCCACGCTGAAGGCGGGGATCACCACGGTGCCGCCGTTCTCCAACGCTCTATCGATGGCGGCCTTGAGCCTGTCGCGGCGGTGGCGCCTGTCTTCGTGCTGGCGGTCACCGTAGGTGCTCTCCAGCACCAGCACGTCGGCCCGGTACGGCGGCTTGGGCGCGGGCAGCAGCGGTGCGTAGGGCGCGCCCAGGTCGCCGGAGAACACGGTGCGCTGGCGTTGCCCGCTGGCCTTGTCCAGGGTATCCACTTCCACGTAGGCGGAGCCGAGGATATGCCCGGCGCGCTGCAGCTTGACGCGAAGGCGGTGGTGGTCGTCGTCGAGCACGGTATGCCAGCGCTGGTAGTCCAGCGCCACAAGCCGCCCCTGTACTTCGGCCAGGAAGCGTTCGATCAGGGCGCGGTCGCGGGTGAAGCCGACTTTCAGGGCGTCTTCGATGACCAATGGCAGCAGCCGTGCCGAGGGCACCGAGCAGAGGATCGGCCCCTGGTAGCCCGCCGCCAGCAGGTAGGGCAGCCGGCCGATATGGTCGATATGCACGTGGGTGACCACCAGCGCCAGCACGTCTTCCACCGGGAAGCGCACCTGGTGCTGCTCGAGGCTATCGAGGTGCTCGGCGTCCTGCCCCTGGAAGATGCCGCAGTCGACGAGCAGGGCCCGGCCCGGGGCGATCTGCAGGCGGTGGCAGCTGCCGGTGACGCCCGCACCGCCGCCGTGGTGGAGGATTTTCAAGAGGAAGAACCTGGCACTAGGAACCCGATGCCTTTTCACTGAGTTCGACTAGGGTCTCACCGCGTTCGAGCAAGCTCAGTGCTGTAGGTAGCAAGCGACCCAACACCTCCCGCATATGGGCATTGGAGGTATTACCCAGGGTCAACCATATGATCCTGGGGGGAGGCCCGTAGCGATCCAGCAGATCCGGAAAGTCCCTGTCCTTCGTCAACACGATGGCATTTGCCTGACGTGCCGCTGCGAAGATCGCCTCATCCGTTGCATCCCGATAACCCAGGTAGCGCACAGAATAAGCTTCGACGCCACAGTGTTCAGTCAGCCAAGGAGCGAGATGCGGTGAAAGCTGGGCGTCGATCCAGATCGTCATGCAGCTAGCACGGGATGATCAAGGCGGCGCGCCGCAAACTGGAGCACGGCATAGATATCATCCTGCTCAAGGTCGGGCATTTCCTCCAGGATCTGCTCGGTAGTCAAACCCTGTGCCAGCAGATCAAGCACATCTACTACCCGAATTCGCATCCCGCGAATGCAGGGCCGACCGCCGCACTGGTCGGGGTTAATCGTAATTCTTGATTGAAGGTTGCGCATGATTACCTCCTGACGGGGCACATCCACAAGATTAGACGTTATTGAACCCGCGATACCACTCCACGAGATGAAGACGTCGAGGCTACATCCTTGGGGTCTGACCCGAGGGATCCCCACGAATTTCTCGATGATGGCGGCATGTTCGCCGAGTCAAGGCGCCGAGGCCCGCCCCTATGGGGTCAGACCCCAGCCAAGTTGCCAGGCTTGTCATGGTGCACGTGGCGAGCGGATTCGACACCGCCGGGGTCTGACCCCCTAGGGCCTTGAACCCGCGATACCACTCCACGAGATGAAGACGTCGAGGTTACATCCTTGGGGTCTGACCCCGTGCCCGATGCGCCTCGGCGAGATAGGCTCCCCGCGGTGACCTCGACATCCCAGGGGTCAGACCCCGGAGGCGGATTCCGGTGCCGAGGCTCGCATCCTTGGGGTCTGACCCCGTGCTCGATGCGCCTCGGCGAGATAGGCTCCCCGCGCTGACCTCGATATCCCGGGGGTCAGACCCCGGAGGCGGATTCCGGCGCCGAGGCTGGCGTCCTTGGGGTCTGACCCCGTGCTCGATGCGCCTCGGCGAGATAGGCTCCCCGCGCTGACCTCGATATCCCGGGGGTCAGACCCCGGAGGCGGATTCCGGTGCCGAGGCTCGCTTCCTTGGGGTCTGACCCCGTGCTCGATGCGCTTCGGCGAGATAGGCTCCCCGCGGTGACCTCGACATCCCGGGGGTCAGACCCCGTGCTCGATGCGCCTCGGCGAGATAGGCTCCCCGCGGTGACCTCGATATCCCGGGGGTCAGACCCCGGGGGCGGATTCCGGTGCCGAGGCTAGCACCATGACTTATTGCTCGGAGCTCGAGGCCCGTAGCCCGGTACTGGCGCGCAGCGCCCTCTCCCACCGCTCATCCCGCTGGCCGCAGACGATGAACCAGGGATTGAGCACGCTGTCCTGCTGGTTGCAGCGCAGCGGCTCGAGGGTGTTGGCGTCGAGCACTTCGCCGCCGGCGGCGGTGACCACGGCCTGGGCGGCGGCGGTGTCCCATTCGCAGGTGGGCGCGAGGCGCGGGTAGAGGTCGGCCGCGCCCTCGGCGACCAGGCAGAGCTTGATCGAGCTGCCCATGGAGACGCGCTCGTGATTCGGCAGCTCGGCGCAGAAGGCCTCGAATTCGGCGGCGCCGTGGCGCCGACTACCGACCACCTTCCAGGGCGCGGCAGCGGGGTCGGGCAGGTCGCGCACCCGCACCTGGGAGTAGATGCCACTCTTCACCTTGAAGGCCTCCCCACCCACCAGTCCGACCCAGGTGGTGCGCAGCACGGGGGCATGCACGATGCCGAACACCGGCACGCCCTGCTCGACCAGCGCCACGTTGAGGGTGAACTCGCCGTTCTTGTTGATGAACTCCTTGGTGCCGTCCAGCGGGTCGATCAGCCAGTAGCGCTCCCAGCCCTGGCGCGTCTCGAAGGGAATCTCGCCGGATTCCTCGGAGAGCACCGGCACGCCCGGCGCCCACCGTTCGAGCAGCGCCACCAGCGCATGGTGGGAGGCCATGTCCGCCTCGGTCAGCGGGCTCTTGTCGTCCTTGGTTTCCACCGCGAAGTCACTCTCGTAGATCGCCAGGACCTCGTGCCCCGCGGTATGAACGCCCTCGACCAGGCGGGCGCGCAGCTCGTTCGTTACGAAAGCAGTCACAGAAGATCCTTATCAATAGCTTGGGTTAAAACCCCCACACCAGCGGTATCAGCCCCACCGCGGTGGCGCCGACGATCAGGCTCAGCGGGGCGCCCAGCCTCACATAGTCGGTGAAGCGATAGCCGCCGGGGCCGAGCACCATCAGGTTCGTCTGGTAGCCGAGCGGGGTCATGAAGCTGGCCGAGGCGGCGAACATGATGGCGATGACGAACGGCAGGAAGTTGACGCCCAGTTGCTCGGCCACGGCGATGGCGATGGGGAACATCAGCACCGCCGCGGCGTTGTTGGTGATCAGCTCGGTGAAGGCCACCGTCATCAGGTAGACCAGTGCCAGGGCCGCCCAGGGCGCCAGGTCGTCGATCAGCAGCAACCACTGGGCGATCTGTGCCGCGGCGCCGGTCTTGGTCATGGCGGCCCCCAGGGCAAAGGAAGCGGCGATGACGATCAGCACCGAGAGGTCCACATAACGCCGCGCCTTGCTGGCCGGCACGCAGCGCGTGACCAGCATGCCGCCACCGGCCAGCAAGGCGGCTTCCAGAATGCTCAGCAGCCCCAGGGCGCTGACGGTGACCATGGCGCCCAGAATCGCCAGTGCCACGGGCGCCTTGCGGAAGTCCGGCGGCGTGGAGTCGTGCAAGCCGCTGACCAGCAGGAAGTCCTTGCGGTAGCGGTACTGGTCGACGAAGTCCTGGGCGGACTCGAGCAGCAGGGTATCGCCTATCTGAAAGCGAATGTCGCCGAGCTTGCCGGATAGTCGCTTGCCGTGTCGGGAGATCGACAGGATCACCGCCTGGTAGCGGGAACGAAAGCGCGATTCGCTGACCGTCTGGTTCAGGCCGCCGAAGTCGGGGCCGATCACCGCCTCGACCAGGCAGCGGTGGTGGTGGGCGATATCGAGCTTGTGCACGTCGCCGCTGGCGGGCTTCAGGCCATGGATGCGGCGCAACTCACGGGCGCACTCGGGGGCGCCGATGAACACCAGGATGTCACCGGCCAGCAGTTCGGTGTCCGGCGGCACCGCGGCCAGCAGCCGGCCGTGGCGCTCGATGTCGGCCAGATAGCCGTGGCTGAGATGGCGCAGCCCGGCATCGGCGATGGTCTTGCCGACCAGCGGGCCCTTGTCATCCACCATCACCTCGACGGCATATTCCCGAGCCTGTTCGAGCTGCTCCAATACGCCCTGGCGGTTCGGCAGCAGCCGGTCGGCGAACAGATAGAGGAAGCCGCCGCCCACCACCACCAGCGGCACGCCGACCCAGGCCAGCGAGAACATGCTGAGCCCGATGCCCTGCTCGCTCTGCAGCAGGCCATCCACCACCAGGTTGGTGCTGGTGCCGATCAGCGTGCAGGTGCCGCCGAGGATGGCCGCATAGCTCAGCGGCAGCAGCAGCTTTGAAGGGGGCAGCCTGAGTCGCCCCGCCCACTCCTGCACGGCGGGAATGAACATCGCCACCACGGTGGTGTTGTTCATGAAGGCACTCAGGCCAGAGGCCGGCAACAGTACCCGCAGCTGGGCCTGACGCAGGCGCTGTGGCTGACCGAGAAGACGGTGCGCCAGCCACTGGACGGCCCCCGTTTCCTTCAGCCCGGCGGCCACCACGTAGAGCGTGGCGATGGTCATCACACCGGGGTTGGAGAAACCCGCCAGGGCCTCGCCGGGAGTGAGGATGCCACTGATCACCAGAAAGGCCATGGCGGCCATCAGGATCACATCGGGGGCAATGCGCGTGAGGGCCAGCGTGCCCAGCACGGCCAGCACCATGCCCAGGGTCAGCCAGGCGGTTATCGGCAGCGTATCGGTCAAGTGGTGTCGTGTCGGTTGATGGCCACGCAGGCACGCTACCGCCCGGGGATTGTACCGGACGCATTCCCATGCCCTGTTTCCAGCCTGGATACCGTGGGTGAGCACGCCGCGAGGACAAGGTAAGCCATGAAGCGCCATGACAGGCAAGCATGAGTGCTTTCATGCCGGGGTGGCGGCTCCTCTCCGCCCCCTTCATCGTCCCTTGCCAAGCCTCGGCTCGGCGCCCCCTGCGATATCGTTGTAAATGATCGCGCTATTCTACGCCACCACGCGGCTGCGCTCCATGGCCGAGCGCCCGCGGCGCTGTTTGGCTTGAGCGCGTGGCTAAGTTTTCTTGGGGTTGGCAGCATACAGCAGCGAGCCGCCAGGTCAACGCGGGAAGAAGGGGGAAATTCGTGGTGTATCAGGCGGATAGTTGAAAGCGTATCGGACGATGGGGAAGGTGGACGTAGACGGCATGAGCGTCTCCGCAGGCGCCGAGGGCGCTTCCTTGGGGTCTGACCCCGTGCCCGATAGGCGTCAGCGGCATGGGAACCCAGTGGCAACCTCGACATCCCGGGGGTCAGACCCCGGAGGCGGGTTCAAGTGCCGATGCCCGCATCCCGGGGGTCAGACCCCGGAGACGGGTTCAAGCGCCGATGCTCGCATTCCGGGGGTCAGGCCCCGGAGGCGGGTTCAGGTGCCGGGGCACGGCCCCTGGGGCGCTCGAGTTGCTGCGATCTCGCCCGCATGTCGCTGGCCGAGCAGTCGAAGTGGCGGCGGAAGGCGCGGCAGAACTGGGCCTGGTCGGAGAAGCCCCAGCGGTAGGCGATCTCGCCGATGGTGACCCCGCAGGCACTGTCGCAGAGATCGCGCCGGGCCGCCTCGAGCCGCTTGTTCCTGACCCACTCGTTGACCGTGTGCCCGGTCTCGGAGAAGAGCTTGTGCAGGTAGCGCAGCGAGATCCCGCAGCCGGCGGCGATCATGGCGGGCCCGAGGTCGGGATAGCCGAGATGGCCCTCGATGAAGCGTTCGATGCGCATCAGGTGCGCGGTCTTGAGGTGCGACTGGTCGCTGTTCAGCACCCGCTCGTCCTGCTCCAGGACCAGCGACAGCATCCCCAGGGCCTGCTCGAACAGGCGCTTCTGGTCCGACGGCGTGCACTCCCCGTAGCGTTCGGCGCACACCATCAGGAACTCGACGAAGGCGCGGCCGATGCCCCGTTCGGCGCCGAAGCAGTGCTGGCAGTAGCGCTCGGGGCCGCGGACGCGGTTCTTCATGGCGTCGCCGGGTACCTTGAACACCCACATGGCGTTGCGGTCCTCGTAGCCGAAACGGTACGGCGCATCGCCCTGCTCGACGATGAAGTGCCCGGGCCGGCAGCTGAGCTGGCGGCCATGCTGCTCGAAGAACACGCTGGTGCGCTGGGGAATCGTCACCAAGAAGGAGGCCTCGCGGTCGCTGGCGATCTGGGATTCCGCCCGGGAGTACTCGAGGCGGTCGGAGATCAGCCGCGACAGCGAGAAGCTGCCATCGTCGGCCTTCCATACCTTGAGCGCACCGCGAAACCCGCCGGCGTCGTCGGCGTACTTCAGGGTCAGCGGAAAATAGGTGTTGGTGATCATCCGGGTCCAGCGCTCCCGGGGGTCGTCATGGGGCATGGCCCCTTCGTGTCGCGTCATGGGGTCACCTCGTGGCTATTGTTGTCGTGTTGTTGTCATGTGCGTCGCGACGACGTGAGGGGGCGCTCGGCACCCCCTCGGGTATCACTCCCTCGATGTCATGCCGGCGCCAGCAGGTAGGTGGCCGACCGGGTCAGAGTCGCCTGCCAGCCGGGGGGCACCACGATGTTGGTGGTCGCCTCCTCGATCACCGCGGGCCCCGCGATGCGGTGCTCCGCCCCCAGCGCCTCCCCGCGGTACACCGGCGACCGGGTCCACGCCCCCTGGTCGTTGAAGAGCATGTCACGGTGGCCGACAAGCGCATCATCCGGCCCCGACTCCGCCGGCGCAAGCTCCGGCAACTCGGGACGGGACACCCTGCCGATCACCGAGCACTCGAGATTGACCAGCTCGATGGCACTGTGCGGCTCGCAGTAGGAGTAGAGCGCCTCGTGGCGCGCATGGAAGGACGCGCGGAGGGCCTGCCACCCCGCCACATCCAGCTCGTCACGCTCCATCTCCACGGTGCATTCGTGGATCTGGCCCAGGTAGCGAATCTCGAAGCGATACTGGCACTCGATCTCCCGACGCTCGAAGCCGTCGGCCAGCAACTGGCGGATGCCCTCCTCGCGCAGCTCGGCCAGCCGCCCGTTCAGACGCCGCCGGTTCGCGTCGTCGTCATCGATGGGCAGCGGCAGGGAGGAGAGCCGTTCATGCTGCACGTTGGAGATGATCTGGCCGAAGGCGCACAGCCCCGAGGCCACCTTGGGCACCAGGATGCGATCGATGCCCATCTCCTCGGCCAGCCGCACCAGGTGCATGCCGGCCGCCCCGCCGGCACCGACCAGGGCGAAGTCGCGCGGATCATGGCCCTGCTCCACCGAGACCCGGCGAATGCCGTTGACCATGTTCAGGTTGACCAGGGTGGCGATGCCGTAGGCGGCATGCTCGACGCTGATCCCCAGCGGCTCGGCGATGCGGTCGCGAATCGCGGCGATGGCGGCCTCGCGGTTCAGGCGCACGGTGCCCCCGAGCACCGCCTCGGGGTTGAGGTAGCCCAGCACCAGGTTGGCGTCGGTGACCGTGGGCTCGCTGCCGCCCTTGCCGTAGCAGACCGGCCCCGGGGTGGCGCCGGCACTCCTCGGCCCCACCTGCAGCATGCCGAACTCATTGAGGTGGGCGATGGAGCCGCCCCCGGCCCCCAGGGTCTCGACCTGGATCATCGGCACCCCGATGCGGTAGCGCAGGAAGTCGACGTTCTTGCTGAAGTTGGTCTGGCCGCCGCGGGTCAGGGTGATGTCGAACGAGGTGCCGCCCATGTCGACGGTGATGACGTTGTCGATGCCGAACGGGCGCGCCACGTAGCGCCCCGCCTGGGGCGCCGAGGCCGGCCCCGAGTTGATGGCGCTCACGGCGCGCTCGCACATCATCTTGCCCAGCGCCAGGCCGCCGTTGGACTGGAAGTACTGCACCGGCTGGCGGGCGCCGAGGTCCTCGAACAGCGCATCGATGCGCGAGACATAGCGCTGCATGACGGGGCTCAGGTAGGCATTGACCACCGTGGTCGAGGTGCGGGTGTATTCCCGCACCTGGGGATAGACCTCGCTGCCGGTGCACACGAACGCCTCGGGCATCAGTTCCCTGACGATCGCGGCGGCCCGCGCCTCGTGGGCCGGGTTGGCGACCGACCACAGGAAGGAGATCGCCACGGCCTCGACCCCCTCGCGGCGAAAGGTTTCCACGGCGTCGCGCACGGCCGCCTCGTCGAGGGGCTCGCGCTCGCTGCCGTCGGCCAGGATGCGGCCGGCGACGGGCAGGCGGAGGTAACGCGGCACCAGCATGAAGGCCGGCGGGTACTCGGGGTCGTAGCGGTAGCCGTCCTCCTTGTGCCCCAGCCGGATCTCGATGCTGTCCTCATGGCCCCGGGTGCACAGCAGGCCGACCCGGGCGCCCTTCTTCTCGATCAGGGCGTTCAGCGCCACCGTGGTGCCATTGATGCAGAGGTCGGCGTTGGCGACGATCTCCGAGGCCGGCCTGCCCAGGGCATCGGCGATCTGGCCGAGGCCGGCGCGGATGGCGCGGGTGCCATCCTCGGGGGTGGAGGGGCTCTTGAACAGCTGCACGCCGCCGTGACGGTCGGCAATGATGAAGTCGGTGAAGGTCCCGCCGGCATCAATGCCCAGTCGATAATCCTGTTTCATGGTCGTGGTCTCCTGGTTCAGCCGGCACGGCGTTGCTGGCGGGTGGCGTCGTGGTCGATTTCGCCGCTGGCGTCGATCACCACGCCGTACTCGAGGCGGGCCCCCTCCAGCGAGACGAGGCCATTCCTGACGTCGTCGACGACGTCCTCGAGCGGGCGGGTGAAGGGGTCGCCGAAGCCACCGCCGCCGGGATTGATGTTGATGACACGCTCGCCGGGGGCGATCTCCAGCATCGCGTTCTGGTCATAGGCCTCCTCGCGGCCATCGGCGCGACGATGCACCAGCCGCCCCAGCTTGGACTCGATCAGCACGTTGCGGGCGCCGGCCGCCCCCGCCGTGGGGTACTGGCGCCCCTCGCCGAAGGCCACCGCGGTCATGGTGTGGTCCAGCGGCTCCAGCTCCAGCCAGGTGCCCGAACCGCCCCGCCGCTCGCCGGCACCGCCGCTGTCGGTCATCAGGCCGTAGCGATGGATGAGGATCGGATAGGAGTACTCGAGCAGCTCGATGTCGCCGGACATCAGCGCGCCGAAGCAGCACAGCGGCCCCCGGGAGTGCCAGCCGTCCATGGTCTGCGTGGCGCCGGCGCCGGAGATGATCGAGGCCAGCACCATGGTCACGTACTGGTCGTGGTGGCGGCGGGGGTCGTGCCCGGCGATGTTGATGCCGCTGGCGTGCCCCCAGGAGGCGCTCACCCGGTCGGGCGCGGCCTGCTCGAGGGCCAGGCGCACGGCGTCGGTCAGGGTCTCCATCGGCGTGGTGGTGCAGTTGGCATGGGGCGCCGGTTCGCTCGCGTTGCACAGCGTGCCGGGCGGCCCCATGTCCACGCTGACGCAGCGGTAGAGCCCTTCGTTGTAGGGGGGCGGCACCTGGGCGAACATCATCAGCCCGAGCAGCACGCCGGACATGGAGTTGCCTTCGTAGGAGTTGATGAAGTAGGGCACCTGGGGCGGGCTCTCGATGCGGATCGCCACCTCCTCGCCCTTGACGCTGACATGGGCGGTGATCGCCAGGTCGCCGAGCCCGTGGCCGGAATCCTCCAGCACGGCGGTGCCGGTATAGTCGCCATCCGCGACCTCGCGGATCAGCGCCCGCATGTGCCGGTCGGCCATGGCCTTGAGTTCGGCGATGGCGGCGCGCACCGTCTCGACGCCATAGCGCTCCACCAGCGCCAGCAGGTGGCGCTCGCCCACCCGGCAGGCGCCGTACTGGGCATTGAGGTCGCCCTCCTGGTGCTCCCGGGCGCGCATGTTGGTCAGCAGCAGGTTGATCACGTCCTCGCGGCGCTTGCCCTTCTCCCAGAGCTTCACCGGTGGAATGCGCAGCCCCTCGGCGTAGATCTCCTTGGCATCGGGGTTGTAGCCGGCCGGCACCGGCCCGCCGATATCGGTCAGGTGCCCCTTGCACACCGTCCAGAACACCAGCTCGCCCCGGTGGAACACCGGCTTGTACATGCAGCAGTCGATGATATGACTGCCCTTGTAGGCCGGATCGTTGTGATAGATCACATCGCCTTCCGCGATGTCGTCGCCGTAGAAGCCGGCGACGGCCTTCATGGCCGGGATCAACGAGCCCAGGTGGATCGGGATGTCCTGGCCCTGGAGGATCATTTCCGGGACATGGTCGAACAGGGCATTGGAGTAGTCGTGGGCCAGGTTGAAGACGCTCGAGCGCCCGGTCTTCTCCAGGGTGAGCGTCATCTCGCGCTGGGCGGTTTCCAGCGCCCCCCTGACCACGGCCAGCGTGATGGGATCGACAGTCGACATGATGGACTCCGGTTCTCTTGTCGTTGTGAACGTCTTTATGAACGTCGTGGTGAACCTTGCGGTGTATGCCATCCACCCGTCGCCGCGTGGATGGCGCATGGCGTTGCCATGAACCCGACAGTAACGCCGCCGCCGGTGTCAGGATTGCGCTTCAGCGCGTGGTGTCTTGACGCTCAGTGCACTCGCCGGGCGGCGGTGCCGACACGAAAACGGTGCCGGGGAGGCCCGACACCGTCGCGTGTGGAGGGGGGATGGAAGCGTCAGGGCTTCTGCAGGCTGGCGATGTACCAGTCGGCGCGAGCGCGCTTGAGCCCCATCTCGTAGAGCCCATAGGCGACGACGAAGGTCGCCGGCGCCGAGAAGCCGGCCACCGCCGGCAGCTGCATGACGACCATGCCGATCAGGGCCGCCCCGCACCAGGCCACCAGGCCACAGGGGTTGTAGGCCGGGATATAGGCGTTATCGAGCTCGACATGCCCCTGGAAGCGCTGCCGGTAGGTCCGCGAGAGGATATGGGCCAGGGCGACACCGACCCAGGCCACCACGAAGACGCCCTGGTAGGCGAGGGCCTGCAGGATGTAGGCGAAGACATCGGCCATCATCAGCACATAGGCCATCACGCCGATGATGCAGCCCGCGACCACCTTGGAGAGCTTGACCCCGGTGACCTTGCGGATGAGGGCCTCGAAGTTGACGGTGGCGAGGTAGAAGTTCGCGGTGTTGATGCGGCTCTGCGTGACCCACACCAGCAGCAGGCCCCCCACCCCCATCAGCTCCAGCAGCCCCAGCACGATGGACGCCTCGGACAGGCCGTCGATGGGGATCATGGAGTCGAGCAGAATGCCCACGACCCCGCTGAACAGGAAGGTCATGGCGTAGAACGGGATCCCGAAGGTGATCCGCGCATGGAAGCCGGCATCCTCCTGCTTGCCGAAGCGGGCATAGTCGAAGGTGAACATCATCAGCACCCAGACGCCCATGTAGTAGGCGAAGGTGTGCATCCACCCCCAGGGCGAGGCCCCGCCTTCCGGCACCCGGGTCAGCCAGTCGCCGGGGTAGCCGAACTCGGCCACGGCCATGCCCACGGCGATCAGCATGCCGATCACGTAGACCGGCAGCAGCACGCCGTTGAACTTGTCGAGCCAGTGCTGGACGCTGCCGAAGATCAGCGCCACGCCGAGGATCGCCACGACGGCGGTGGTCACGGCCATCGGCCAGCTGCCGCTCCATTCCGAGAGCACCAGGGCCATCACATAGCCCTCGAAGACCGCATAGTAGAGCGCCGTGGCGAAGAAGATCAGGGTCGCGACCACCGCCCCCACGTGGCCGAACAGCACCTTGGAGAAGAGCGCCACGGTCAGCCCGGTCCTCATCGAGTAGCGGCTGATGACCCCGTTGATGACGCCGTAGGCGATCACCGTCAGCACGATGCCGATCAGGGCATTGGTGGTGCCGTAGCTGCGCGCCATCGCGGCGGCGACCACCATGTAGAAGATGGCACTGCAGACGGCCCACCAGGCCATCATCAGGTTGGTGCGGGGCATCCTCCCCTCCGGCGGTACCGGCTGTTCGGAGAAGTCGAGGTCGGTCGCCTCCGCGGACGTCGTGTGCTTGGTCATCTCTATCACCCTTGTTGTTGTGATTGTTCACCTTAATCCCTATCGGGAGCGGCGGTTTGTCACCCGGTGCACCATGACTTTCCCTGGCGTGCACCGGGCGAGGCGCGCCTCACGGCAGCTGCCGCAGGGCCGCCAGGCACCGTTGGTACTGCTGCCTGGCCGCCAGTGCCTCGTCCAGGCTCACCGCCACGAAACGCACTCTCTGGTGCGGCTGGATCTGGCCGACCCAGTCCATGTCGGCACTGATCACGGTGCCGATCATGGCGTAGCCACCGCCGGACACCGCGTCGCGGTGCAGGATGATCGGCTCGCTGCCGCTGGGGACCTGGATCGAGCCGATCGGATAGCAGGCATCGACGATATTCGAGGGGTCGTCGCCGGCGCCGAACGGCGGCTCGCGCTCGAGGAAGGCGAGCCGGGTGCCGCCCTTCATGCGATAGCCGATGCGATCGGCTTCGGAGGCGACCGTCCAGTCCTCCTCGTAGAAGCGCTCGCGACTCTCATCGGTGAGACGGTGCGCGTAGAGGCCGGGCACGACCCGCAGCAGGTAGTGCTTGGCGAACGCCGGCACCAGCGCCTCCGGCAGGCGCCGCCCTTCGCGGGCCACGCCCGGCGACGGCAGCACCGCCAGGGTGTCACCGGGCCGCAGCGGCCTGCCCTGCAGGCCACCGAGCCCGCCGAGCGCATAGGTGCTGCGGCTGCCCAGCCGCTCCGGCACGTCGATTCCCCCCTCGATGGCCAGATACAGCCTGGCGCCGGCCTTGACGAAATCGAAGCTGAGGGTGGCGCCGGCCGGCACGCGAAAGACCTCGTTGAGGGGCTGCGGCTCGCCATTTACCCGGGGGGTCATCTGTGCGCCGCAGGCGGCCACGCTCCGGGCTTGCTGGAAACGCAGCTCCGGCCCCATCAGGGCGCACTCCAGCACCGCGGCGCCTTCCGGATTGCCCAGCAACAGGTTGGCCGCACGCAGCGAGCGCTGGTCCATGCCGCCCGAGGGCGGAATCCCCAGGTGGTAATACCCCTGGCGGCCCGTGTCCTGCACCGAGGTCGCGAGCCCCGGCTTGAGCACTTCAATGGTCATGGAGCACCTCCTTGACGCGGTTGGCATAACCGTCGGGGTCGCGGTCGAAGTCGTCCAGATCGAAGGTGAAGGGCACGACCCGGGGGACGAAGCGTCCGGCCTCGGCATCGGCCAGCAGGCGGTCGTACTCCTCGCGCCCGATGGCACGGTGCTTCACGATGTCGCCGGGCCGGAAGAAGATCATGGAGTCATCGATGTGCGGCTGCTCGCCGGCGGGGTCGTAGATCGGCATCGGCGTGACGCCGAACATCTGGTAGCCCCCGGCCCCGCGCACCGAGTAGATGCAGCTGAAGCAGCCGCCGTAGCCCACCGTCTGCCGGGGCGTGTCGGTTCTCGGGCGCAGGTACTTGGGCACCTGGATCTGGCGTTCGCGCGGCACCATCTGGTACATGAACGGCAATCCCGCCACGAAGCCCACCATGGAGACGAACCAGGGGCTGCCGCTGTGCGCCTCGATGAAGGCCTCCACGCCGTCATAGCCGTTGATCCGTGCGGCATACTCGAGATCGGTACCGGAGGGATCCTGGTGCCGGTCCCGGAAGCGCATCAGCGTCTCGTGGGTCCAGGGGTCGTTGTAGAGCACCGGCACCTCGATCACCCGGGTCTCGATCGTGCGCACCCGCTGCGCCGAGACCTCGCGATCGAGCGCCTCGAGGGTTTCCTGCAGGGCATGGGCCGGCAGCCGATCCGGGTCATGGCGCACCTGGTAGGAGGCATTGGCGGGGCAGATCTCCACGACGCCCGGCAGCGCGAGCGCCTTGAGGCGCTGGGTGATGGAAATGGAGCGGAAGAAGGCCTCGAGGGTCATCTCCTCGCTCAGCTCGACGAACAGGAACTCGTCGCCGGCGTGGCTGTAGCGTGCACTTGTCGCCATGGGGGTGCTCATGACACGACCTCCTCCTCGGTGGGGTTCGATGCCGGCCGGTGCGCCAGCCAGCGCTCGAGGAAGCCGGTATCCACCTCGCCGCGGCGCACACAGGGGTCCTCGACCAGTTGCCGGTGCAGCCGGGCCGTGGTGGCGAAGCCCGCGAGCTGGAACTCGTCGAGGGCTCGCGCGGCACGCGCCAGCGCACTCTCCCGGCACTCGTCCCAGACGATCAGCTTGGCCACCAGGGAGTCGTAGAACGGTGGCATGCGGTACCCCTCGTAGAGGCCGCTATCGATGCGCACCCCCGGCCCCGCCGGCCATACCAGCCGCTCGACCCGGCCGGGCGAGGGAAAGAAGCCGTTGTCCGGGTCCTCGGCATTGATGCGCATCTCGATGGCCCAGCCGCGCCCGACGATATCGTCCTGGGCATGCCGCAGGGGCTCGCCCCTGGCCAGGCGCAGCATCTCGCGCACCAGGTCGATGCCGGTCACCGCCTCGGTGATCGGATGCTCGACCTGGATCCGCGTGTTCATCTCGATGAAGAAGAACTCGCCGGTCCTGTCGTCGTAGAGATACTCGAGCGTGCCGGCCCCGAAATAGCCGACGTGCTCCGCCAGGGCGACGGCCGAACGGCACAGGGCCTCCCGGGTCGGCGCGTCGAGGGCCGGCGACGGGCTCTCCTCGAAGACCTTCTGGCGCCGGCGCTGGAGGGAGCACTCGCGCTCGAACAGATGGATCGCGCGCTGGCCATCGCCCAGCACCTGTACCTCTATATGGCGAGCCCGGGCGATGAAGCGTTCGAGATAGACCCGGTCATCGCCGAAGGCCGAGCGCGCCTCGGCCTGGGCCATGGGCAACTGCGACTGCAGGGCAGCGGCGTTCTCGGCCACGCGAATGCCGCGGCCGCCGCCGCCCGCCGCGGCCTTGATCAGCAGCGGAAAGCCGACACCCTCGGCCACCGCCAGCGCCTCCCGGGTGTCGTTCACCGCCCTGGGCGACCCGGGCACGACCGGCACCCCCGCCTCGATGGCGGTCTGGCGGGCCATGGCCTTGTCGCCCATGCGCTCGATGATCCCGGCGTCGGGGCCGACGAACACCAGGCCGGCCGCGGCCACGGCGCGGGCGAAGTCCGCATTCTCGGAAAGAAAGCCATAGCCCGGATGCACCGCATCGGCGCCCACCGCCTTGGCGGCCGCGAGTACCGCCTCGCTGTTCAGGTAGCTCCTGGCGGCCTGGGCCGGCCCGATGCATACCGCCTCGTCGGCCTGCTCCACGGCCAGGCTGTCCGCATCGGCCTCGCTGTGCGCCACGATGCTGACCATGCCCAGCTCACGTGCCGCCCTGACCACGCGCAGGGCGATCTCCCCACGGTTGACGATCAACAGTCGACGTATCATTACCCCACCTCCAGTGCCGCGATGGTGTCGCCGGCCTCGACGACGGTTTCGTCCCCCGCCCGGAAGGCCGTGAGCGTGCCCGCCGCCTCGGCCTTGAGCTCGAAGTACTGCTTCATGACCTCGATCAGCCCGATCACCGTGCCGGGCTCCACGGCCTGGCCCGGCTCGACGAAGGCCGGCTGGTCAGGGGCCGGCCGGCGATAGAACACCCCCGGAAAGGGTGCCTGGATATCCTGCTGCGACATGATGCTGTCTCCTTGTGATTGTCCTTGTGTTGGCCCTTGCGATGGCGCTTGTCATGCTCCTGGTGAGGATGCTTATGGCGCCTTGATCGCGATCCCCGCCTCGTCGAGCGCCCCCCTCACGGCCTGCACCAGCGCCAGGGCGCCGGGGGTATCGCTATGGATGCAGATCGACCGGAACCCGACCGGGACGAGCCTCCCGCTGACCGCTTCCACGACGCCTTCGCGGCATGCCCGGAGCACCTTGCGGGCCACCCGCTCGGGGTCCAGGCGGTCGACCCGGCGCACGAAGACGATACCGCCGTCATCGTCGTAATCGCGGTCGGCATAGAACTCGTGCACGCGGGGCAGGCCCGCCTCGCGGGCGGCGCGATCGAGGGCGGTGTCGGCGAGGCAGTAGATGGGCAGCTCGGGGGCGACGCGCTCGAGCGCCCGGCAGAGCCCCCGGGCAAACGCCTCGTCGCGTGCCGCATGCATGAACAGGGCGCCATGCAGCTTGAAGTGGTGCAGCGCCAGGCCCTCCCGAGCGGCCAGCTCCCGCAGGGCACCCAACTGATAGAGGGAGTCGTTGACCAGTTCTTCGACCGAGGCATGGATATGCCGCCTGCCGAAGCCGACCAGGTCGTCGAACCCCGGATGGACCCCCACGGCGACCCCGTGCTCGGCGGCGCAACGCAGGTTTTCCACCATGGTGGTCGGGTCCCCGGCATGGAACCCGGCGGCGATGTTGGCGGAACTGATCAGGGGCATGATCTGCGGATCGACGCCATCGCCGAGGGTCCAGGCGCCGAAGCTCTCTCCCATGTCCGCATTCAGGTCAATCGTGGTTGTCATGGTGTGTCTCCTGAGTGGCCTCCCCATTAAAGACACGCCATGCACCCTGTGGAATTATTAATTCTTGTTTTACACTTTCAAGAAATCCGAATGCCTGACGAGACGCCTCCATGTCCCGCGACCCTTCGCTGCGCAAGCTGCGCTACTTTCTCGCCGTGGCAGAGAGCGGCAAGGTGACCCAGGCCGCCGTCGACCTGAACGTCTCGCAATCCTCCATCACCACCGGCGTGCGGGAGATCGAGGAACAACTGGGGGTGGTGCTGTTCCGGCGCAGCGCCCAGGGCATGGTGCTGACCCAGGAGGGGACCCGGTTCCTGCACCAGGTGCGCCATGTCTTCCAGGCCGTGGACGAGGCCTTCGACAGCCTGCAGGACACCTCCGGCTCGCTCACCGGCACGCTGGAACTCGCCATGAGCTATACCGTCGCGGGCTATTTCATGCCCCCGCTGCTGGCCAGGTTCCAGCGCCGCTATCCCGGGGTACAGGTGCGCCTGCACGAGGCCTCGCGGCCCGACATCCAGGCGGGGCTGCTATCGGGGGTCTTCGACCTGGCGATCGTGCTGACCTCCAACATCGACCGGGGGTCGCCGCTGGACCGCCAGCCACTGATCCGTTCCCCGCGCCGGCTCTGGGTCAGCAGCCATCATCCACTGCTCTCCCGGGAGGCGGTGAGCCTGCAGGAGGTGGTGGCCTACCCCTACATCATGCTGACGGTGGACGAGGCCGACCAGACGGCGTTGAAGTACTGGCAGCCCAGCGGGCTCAGCCCGAGCGTCCTGTTCCACACCTCCTCGGTGGAGGCCGTGCGCAGCATGGTGGCCAACGGCACCGGCATCAGCATCCTGTCCGACATGGTCTACCGCCCCTGGTCGCTGGAGGGCCGGCGAATCGAGCACATCGACCTGGCCGACCCCATCCCCACCATGGAAGTCGGGCTGGCCTGGGCCAAGCACACCCGGCTCTCGGGCCCGGCCAGGGCGTTCGCGGACCTGGCCATGTCGTTCACGCCATGAGCAGGTGACTCAGCGCTGAGGCCGCCCGCACACCCGCTACAGCATTGATTGCGAGGCCATTATTGCCTATCGTGACCATTGCATGAACCCGTGACCACGGTGCCAGGCGAAGCCAGGGATACAACCGGCCACAACAAAACGCCCGGGCGAGAACCAGCCCGCCCATCACCAGGCAAGGAGCGCGACACGATGGCACGGATTCCACCACCCAGCAGTCCCCGCCTCACGGCCGGGGACAATCCGCAATGATCCGCAAGCTGCTGCAAAGAACATCGGTCGAGATCTGGGTCATCAAGCAGATCGATGAAGATGTCCTGCACCTTTGCGGCATCGGCACCCCGCAAACCGAACAGAAGCGCAAGGCCGTGATCGAGGCGCTGGAACGGGGAGACTACCGAGGCGGTGTGCGCATCGGCAGGACCGGCGTGGTCCTCAACAGCCGGCTCTTCGCCGCCCTGATCCCGCTGGAGGCGCTCACCCTCGAGCACGAACGGCTCGCCCTCTGGCAGGGCCGAACCTGGCAGATCTCCCGAGTGCCACAGCGCTGCTGGCATCACGAAGGACGCCTGATCGCCCACCTCGACCCCCTCGGCAATCAATCGGGCCTGGTCAGCAGCGAGGATGTCTCCACCATCAGCGACAGCATCGTTCCTGCCACCATCACGCCAGCGACCGTCGAATTCCGCCCCGGCGATGCCCTGGAAGAGCCCACCGCCGATAGCCACGATGCCATCCACCAGGCCCGGGCCCGCCGCCACACGAAGGACAAGGGCTGGCGGGATGACGGTACCTGGGGCACGCCCCCAAAGCCCCCTGAGGGGTCAGACCCCTAAGTCTGCTGAGGGGTCTGACCCCAAATTCTGCTTTGGGTGGAGCGCCACTACTTTGTCGGCCGGCGCCGGCGCGGGAGAAACCGTGTCGGGCCGGTCGACGCTATCGTCCCGACGGGCGCCATGGAGCAGATCGACACTCTCTCGCACGGGTCGGTAGCCGATCGGCGCCTCCTCCAGGATTGCCTGAATGGCCGCGAAGTCGAATTTCCTGCAGGCAATCTTCAGGCAATCGAGCAGTTCGCGCAGTTGCGGCCAGTCCAGCGCCACCTCGCACTCGCCGATGTCGTGTGCCCGGGGGGGATCAGCGGGCGCCGTCGCACCGGCGTGGATCACCCGCTGCGCCGCGACCGGAAGCAGCGGGTCATGCCTGCACTCGTCAGTATCGAATGCCCCGCCACCCGCTGCTGGCCCCGGTGACCGGCTCAGGCGAACCACCGAGAACCGCGTTGGCTGCCTCTCGGCGGCGAGCGTCTCGCAGACCAGCTCCGCCAGCCGCATGCTGGCCTGCATCACATTGATCGGCCGTGCGGCCCCGTCGGTAGACACCAGCACGAGAGTCTCGACTTCCGCTGCCCTCGCCGCCCGCGCGCACACCTCCGTCCCCAGCACGTTGTTGCGCAGCCCTTCAACCACGTTACGCTCGACCATTCGTTCGTCAGAATGGATTGCGGAATGGAAGATCGTCTGTACACCGAAGCGCATTATTATCTCTTGCAAATGGGCTCGGTTCTGCACAGTACCGACCAAGGCCATGACCGGCACTCTCAGCCCCTTGTGGCCGGAAAACACCATCAACTCCTGCTCGAGCTTGACTAGCCGATGAACGGCGATGTCGAGCAGGATCAGCGCCTGGGGTTGCTGCAGAAGCACCTGACGACACAGCTCCCGGCCGATGACGCCACCGGCTCCCGTTACCATCACCACCTTGCCGCAGAGACTGGCTCGCATCAGTGTCCCCCATCCATGAGACCTGACCACACCCCTGCCTTGGCCAGGAAAAACGTCCCTTCGCATCAACGCCATGGCGAGCCACCTTCACCCTTGGTTAATGTTGCAGCGAAGGTAGTCCGGCGCGCAGATGATGCTCACCTTAGCGCCGTTTAGGCACAAGCTGCTCGCATCATGAAACATTTTGTTACCATGCTGGCAGCGACAATAAATGGCGCCACCTGGCAATTCAAGCTCCAGCATGAACAGGGGAGTGAAAATCAGGACATTGTCGGTAAAGGCTTACACCGGCGGTCGGCGAAATCGCACCACTTGATGGGGCCATGCAGAACATAATGAACGACTGAACCACGGATGGATGCTCGACAATGCACAAGATCGCTCTCGATATCGATACCCAGGGCATCCGCATCATGACGTGCCAGTGCGGCGCCACGGAAATCGGTCGAGGCCTCGTCTGGTCGGCCTTTCGGGTCGCCCCACTCGACAATGGGCTGGCCGAGGTGACCTGCCGGGTGTGCCACACCCGCACACGCCTTCGTCACCCGGCCCCGGAAGCCGGCATCGCCACCCTCGATCCAGCCGACAGCTGACAGGAGCGCATCGAAAAGCGGGCGTTAACCACGGCTATTAGCGGGATAACCGAAACGGCACAGTCGCTATGCTGTTGACGTCAATTCCGTTACGGCAAACCCTCATGCCCGCTGATGCCCCGCTCGTTGCGAGATCCCCACGCCGCCACCGCTGCGAACTGCTGACCGCCAACCGCTTCCTTGGCCTGCACCAGGCGCTGCACGGCCTGTGGGTGAGCGCTCTCGTGCTGGGCATCCTCTACCAGATCGACGCCGTCAGCCCGGCGTGGTGGTGGTGGCTGCCGGTTTACCCGCTCAGTTGGGCCGTGGTCGAACTCCTGTTCCTGCCGCGCCGCCTGGCCATCGCCCTTATCGCCGAACAGGCCAGCCGTGGCGAGGTCGCCAGCGTGGCCCTGAAACACGGCGTGATGCTGCGGGACGTCAGGGTGGTGGATTAGCGCTGAGGGGGCGAGCCAACCTTGGAACCCCGCTTTGGGGTCTGACCCTTAACCCCGCTTTGGGGTCAGACCCCTCAATCAACTTAGGAGACAGCCCGCCGGGGCGCCAGGCTCATGACGGCGTTTCGTGCTCCCACTTCACGGCCAGGCGTCCCAGCCATTCGTAGAGGGCGCGTTCGGTCTTGGCCAGGTGCTCTGCCCCCGGCAGCCAGTATCGCCAGCCGCGGCTCTGCCGGCCCGTCAGGTAGTGGGTCGGCGCCGGCAGCGGACGCAGCCCCACGGCCTCGAAGTGCCGCTTGGCGCGGGGCATGTGCGATGCCGAGGTCACCAGCACGATGCGCCCACCCTCGCCCAGGCGGTCGACAATGGCACGGGCCTCTTCACCGGTATCCAGGGCGGTATCCAGCACGACCAGGCTTGCTTCGGGAACCCCGAGCGCCTGCGCGGCCCGGGCGTACCCCTCCGCGACGCCCGGCTCCGACGGCTCGCTGCTGCCGCCGCTGACGATCAGCAGGGCCTCGGGCTGTGCGTGCCACAGCCGCAGGCCCTCCATCAGGCGCGGCAGCGAGGTCTCGGAGAGCTGCGCGGTGACGGGCCACTCCGGTGTCGGATGCCAGCCGCCCCCCAGCACCACGATGGCCTCGACCGGCGCATCGGGTGGCTTCAGCATGGCCGGATAGCGCTGCTCCAGGGGCTCGAGCAGGCGATCGGACACCGGTGCCCAGCTCACCAGCACCAGCAGGCCCACCGCCATGACGCACAGCCCTCCCCCCAGGCGGCGCAGGCCGAATTGCCGCAGCGCCAGGCCGACCACCACGGCTACCATCATCATCGGCAACGGCATCAGCACCTGCGCGGCCAGGCCTTTCAGGGTTTCGTACATGGCATTCTCCCTACTAAGTGCATCCACATCGGCTGCCGTAAAGCCCCATCTCGATCAGCGTGCCGGCGCGACAGGCCCCGAATGCAAAAACACCCGACAGGGACGACCCCTACCGGGTGCTTGGCTTGGGTATATCGCGTCGGGAAAATCACCGTCAATCGACACCGCCGGTCGCGGTCCGTCGCTCCCGTCGTCGAGACCGCGCTTTCGTGGGTACTGGGTACTGGCTCCGTATCCGCTCGAGCCGACACCCGGGGCTCCCAAGGCGATCTCGACATCCCGAGCTGTGACCCCGGAGGCTCCACCGGGTTCCCCGCGGGTCGGCCAGCACGACAAGGCTTCATCTATTCCTCGATGACAGCGACGTTCGCCAGTGTAGAGCACGATAGGATAGGCAACACCGGTATGCTTTGGGGTCAGACCCCAAAGTGAATTTTGGGGTCTGACCCCCAAGTGGAATTCGAAGAAGGAGTGATCATGCTGAGCCAGCGGGCGCTTGCGTATCTCAACGAGGTAGTTCGGCGCGGGTCGCTGCGGCGGGCGGCGGCGCAGCTGGACGTGGATGCCTCGGCGATCAGCCGGCAGCTGAAGGCGCTCGAGGAGGAACTGGGGGTGGCGCTGTGCGAGCGCCATGGCGGGGGGATGCGCGCCACCCAGGCGGGGCACCTGCTGGTGCAGCACTACCACGCCCAGCGCTCGGCGGAGGAGGCGGTGCTGTCGCAGTTGATGGCGCTCCAGGGGCTGGCCCGGGGCGAGGTCCGCATCGCCGTGGGCGAGGGGTTCATCGCCGACCTGATCTCGGCGCCGCTCGATGCCTTCATGAACGCCTTCGAGGGGATCGATATCGAGATCCGCATGGCCGGGGTCAACGAGGCGATCTCGCTGGTCAAGGACATGGAGGTGGACCTGGCGCTGCTCTACGCCCCGCCGGTGGACCCCACGCTCCACTGCCATGTCGAGACCCGCCAGCCGCTGGACCTGATCGTGCCGCCCGGGCATCCGCTGCTCGACCTGTCGCACCCGGTGACCCTGCGCGACCTCGAGTCCTGGCCCCTGGGGCTGATGGACAACCCCTTCGGCATGCGCCAGATGGTCAACCTGGTGGCCCAGCAGGAGCGGGTACACCTCGAGGCGCGGCTGCACACCAACTCGGTGGCGGTGCTCAAGAATTTCGTGCGTTCGGGCATCGGCGTCACCTTCATGCCGGAGCTGACCGTGATCGATGAGATCGAACGCGGCGAGATCCACGCCCTGCCCCTGGCCTATCCGGTGATGAGCGATGCCCGGGCCCAGATCGTCAGCCGCCGGGGCCGGGAGCTGACGGTCGCCGCCAGGACCTGCGTGGCGCACCTGCACCGGGGCATGCGCTTCTTCCATGCCGATGCGCCGCGACTCGCCCGCCGGCCGGGCTGACGGCCGCGTTGCATATTTGTCAACACTTCAGGTATTGCATAGTCAACGCGGCAATATCTAGGCTGCTAATGTGCCGGGCGCCAAGGCCCCCGCTCCCGGCGATTCCCTTACCGAACAAGACCTCAGGAACAACAAGACAAGGAGACACCGAATGTCCCGCACCCCCCGTTTCCCGCGCACCGCCCTGGCGTCGGCCTGCCTGCTCGGTGCCGCGCTGCTCTCTGGACACGCCCTCGCGGCCACCCAGGTCAACCTGAGCTACAACGGCGCCCCGGACCCCGAGAAGAACGCGGTGCATGTGTTCGCCACCAACCTCAAGGAGCTGGTGGAGGAGAAGACCGGCGGCGAGATCGAGCTCGAGCTCTACCCCAACAGCATGCTCGGCGAGGAAGAGGACCGCATGGAGCAGACCATGAGCACGCCCAGCCTCAACGTGGCGTCGTTCGCCGGTGTGTCGCCGCTGGTCGAGGAGCTCTTCGTCAGCGCCATTCCCTTCCTGTTCGACGACTTCGCGGCCGCCCGCACCTTCTTCGACGAGGGCGAGTACTGGCAGGAGGTGGCGAACGCCCTGCGCGAGCGTACCGGCATCGAGATGCTGGCGGTGGTGGAGGAAGGCGGCTTCCTGGCCTTCACCAACGACGAGAAGCCCATCTCGCACCCCGACGACTTCGAGGGCCTGCGCTTCCGCGCCATGGACCCGAGCCAGGTGGCGCTCTACGAGTCGTTCGGCGCCTCCGGCACGCCAATCCCCTGGACCGAGGTCTACATGGCGCTGCGCACCGGGGTGGCCGACGGCCAGATGAACCCGCCGATGTACATCATCCTCGGTAGCCTCTACGAGGTGCAGGACTACCTGACCCTGGCCAACATCCAGTACTCCAACCAGTTCCTGGTCGGCAACGGCGCGATGATCGAGGGCTGGGACGAGGAGGTTCGCGAGGCCTTCCGCGAGGCCGTCGCCGAAGCCAACACCATGGCCCGCGAGCATAACGAGGCCCAGGTCGACGAGCGCATCGCCTACCTCGAGGAGCAGGGCATGGAGGTGATCCGCCCCTCCGACGAGGACCTGGCCGCCTTCCGCGAGATCGGCCAGCCGGCCTACCTGGAGTGGCTCGCCGAGCAGGGGATCGAGCGGCGCTGGATCGAGATGGCCCTGCAGGATGCCGGCATGACCGGGCTGATCGACTGATCCGGCCCGCCGCCACGCCTTAACGCCCCGGGCAGGGAGGCCCCCTGCCCGCTTCGATCCCCTGCTGGACCCTTACCATGACCTCGCTTCGTTCCCGGGTGCTGGCGGTCAGCCGCCCCGTGTCGCTGACCCTGGCCGGCGCCCTGCTGTTGCTCGACCTGGCCGTGATCCTGTACGGCGTCTTCATGCGCTACCTGGCCGGCGGAGCGCCGATCTGGACCGACGAGCTGGCCCGCTTCCTGATCATCGGCAGCGTGATGCTCGCCGCCGGCGCCGTCTGGGTCGAGGGCGGCCACATGCGCGTCGCGCTGATCGAGCGACTGCTGCCGCGCCCGCTGTCGCGGCTGCTCAATCTCTACCAGTGGCTGCTGACCCTGGCGCTGGCCGTGGCCGGCACCCTGGTGAGCTATCGCTACGCCCAGTCGGTAGGCATGTTCACCACCTCGGGGCTCGGGATCAGCCGCACCGTGCCGCTGATGTCGCTGCCGCTGGGCTTCGCCCTGCTTGCCTGGCACGTGCTCTGGTACGGCCCGGCGCCGCTCCGCACGGTCGAGGAGGACGCCGCATGATCCTGACCATGCTGCTGGTCTTCCTCGGGCACGTGCTGCTGGGCCTGCCGCTGTTCCTGGCGCTGCTGACCACCGCCGTGGTCGGCTTCCTGTTCGTCGACCCGGCCATGCTGCCGCGCATGATGCCGCAGCAGTTCTTCGGCGGGATCAACGTCTTCTCGCTGATGGCGATCCCGCTGTTCATCCTGGCCGGCAACCTGATGAACGTCAGCGGGCTGACCGAGCGCCTGATGGGCCTGGCCCGGCTGCTGGTGGGCCACCTGCGCGGCGGCATGGGCCACGTCAACGTGGTCTCCAGCGTGTTCTTCGCCGGGGTGAACGGCTCGGCGGTGGCCGACACCTCGGCGCTGGGCTCGCTGCTGGTGCCGGCGATGCACAAGGAGGGCTACTCGCGGGCCTTCGCCGCCGGCCTCACCGCCGGCAGCTCGCTGATCGGGCCGATCATTCCGCCGAGCATCTTCATGATCCTCTACGCCTCGCTGACCAACACCTCAGTGGGCGACCTGTTCCTCGCCGGGGTGGTGCCGGGGCTGCTGCTGGGGGCGGCCTTCATGGGCATGAACGCCTGGCACGCCTGGCGCCGGGGGCTGCCGAAGCGCGGCGGCTGGCCCGGGGCGGGAGAGCTGGCGGTAGCCGCCCTCGGCGCCCTACCCGCGCTGATCGCCCCCTTCATCATCGTCGCAGGCATCGTGATGGGCTTCGTCACGCCCACCGAGTCCGGCGCGCTCACGGCGCTCTACGTGGCGCTGTGCGGGCTCTGCCTGGGCGGGCTGCGGCTGACCGAGTTCTGGCGGGCGCTGGTCGACACCGCCCGGCTCACCGCGGCGATCTTCTTGATCATGGCGGCCTCGGCCACCATCAGCTGGCTGCTCTCCTACGCCCAGGTGCCGGCGCAGTTCGTCTCGTTGCTCTCGCCCTACATCGACAACGCCGTGCTGATCCTGCTGCTGCTCAGCGCGATCACCTTCGTGACCGGGATGTTCATGGAGGAGGTCTCGGCGCTGATGCTGCTGACCCCCATCTTCGTCCCGGTAGCGATGATGGCCGGCATCGACCCGGTGCACCTCGGCATCATCATCACGCTGAACATCACCATCGCGCTGATCACCCCGCCCATGGGCGCCTGCGTGTTCGTCGCCGCGGCGGTGAGCCGGCTGGAGATCGTCTCGCTGTTCAAGACCATCTGGCCCTTCGTGTTGACGGCGATCGCCGTGCTGTTGTTGCTGATCCTGTTCCCTTCGCTGACGCTCTGGCTACCGGCCACCCTTGGATGACCCGATGTCGAACTCCGCTCTCCCTCACCGCTCGCTCAACGCCTGCCCGGCGATCACCCACCGCGCCGAGCCCGACTGGGCCCGGGTGAACCGGATACCGATCGCCGACTGCGGCGAACCGCTGGTGCCCATGAGCCTCGCCCCCTGGCCGATCCGGGTCTACCCGGCCTACGCCCGGCTGGGCATTCCCGGCGCCGTGCCCGAGTGCTTCGTGCGCGAGGGGGTCTACCGGCGCCTGCTCGCCGCGGCCCGCGCCCTGCCCGACGGCTTCGGCCTGGTGGTGCTCGACGGCTGGCGGCCCTGGCGGGTCCAGCAGTACCTCTTCGACACCCTCAGCGAGGCGCTACGTGCCCACCACCCCGAGGCCGGCGAGGCCGAGCTGCTCACCCGCACACGGGAGTTCATCTCGGTGCCCAGCCGCGACCCCCTCGCCCCCAGCCCGCACCTCACCGGCGGCGCCGTGGACGTCACCCTGTGCGACGGCGACGGCCTGGCGCTGGACATGGGCACCCTGTTCGACGAGGCCGTGCCCGCCTCGCACACCGACCACCTCGAGCGGCTCGGCGAACTCGACGCCCGCCAGCAACGCGCCCGCGACCACCGCCGGCTGCTCTACAGCGTGATGCTCGACCAGGGCTTCACCAACCTGCCCAGCGAGTGGTGGCACTACGACCTCGGCGACCAGCTCTGGGCCCGCTACGGCGGCCACGACCGCGCCATCTACGGCCCCGCCGAACTCGACACCATCGAGAACCGCTGGCGACGCCAGCTCGGCTAACCCCCCTGTGGGGTCAGACCCCAAAATTCCCTTAGGGGTCTGACCCCAAAGTCTACTAAGCAAATTGAGGGCTATACTGAGCCTTGTACCGTCCACGGCACAAGGAAGTGCGACATGGCGCGTCCGGCTCGGCTGTTGCTTCCCGATACCCCACTCCACCTGATTCAGCGCGGCAACAACCGCGGTGCCTGCTTCGTCCATCGCAAGGATGCGCTGCGCTACCTGGAGCTGCTGGGCGAGGTGCAGCAGCTATATCGGGTCGCCCTGCACGCCTATGTGCTGATGACCAACCACGTGCACCTGCTGGCCACCCCGCGGGCAGAGCCCGAGGGCGTGATCCAGATGATGAAGGAGCTCGGGCAGCGCTACGCCCAGTACTTCAACCGCCGCCACCAGCGCACCGGCGGCCTGTTCGAAGGCCGCTACCGCTCCTGCCTGGTGGCGGAAGAGCCCTACCTCTTCGCCTGCTACCGCTATATCGAGCTCAATCCGGTGCGCGCCGGCATGGTGGCCGGTCCGGCCGATTACGAGTGGTCGAGTCATCGCGCCAACGCGCTGGGCCGCGACGATCCCATCGTGCAGCCCCATGATGTCTACACCGGACTGGGCGCCACCCCGGATAAACGCCAACGCCGCTACCGCGAGCTCTTCCATGGCGACCTACCGCCCCACCTGCTCGACGAGATTCGCCAGCAGACCCGCCGGGGTCGTGCACTGGGCAGCGAAGCCTTCCAGCAGGCCGTCGCCCGCCGCCTGGACTCGGCCTCCTAGCTTTGGGGTCAGACCCCAAAATTCGCTTAGGGGTCTGACCCCACAGAAAACTTAGGATCTCGCGATGCCCCCAGTGCCTACCAGGGCGAGGGGATCACGTCCTCATCTATATACTGTTGCGTTTGTTCGTAGTACCAAGCCGGCTCCCCTTGGGCTTCATTCGCATGGGCCGACTCGACGATCGGAGCGTGAAGATCCTGGCTGCGGTCATTGCCGCAGTCGCGGCACCAGGCATGCCACCAGACAAAGACCTCTCCTTGGCCGGAGAAACCGGCAATCAAGCTATGGAGATAGCGGGATGCGGGGTAGTCGCGATACCACTGACGCAACAGCTTACCTGTCTCGGGCAACTCCAGATCGATCTCGTAGAAGGTCTGGGTACGATAGGAGAACCAGCGGGCCTGCAGCGACGACGGAGCTGGCATGGGGCGAGACAACGTTACCGTCTTTCTTCCCCTCGGCGGTCGAATATCGAAGCCTCCGCTCAAGCTTCCCGCAGGTGCGCGCCACGCATCATCGAACGTCAGTTCCTCCACCCACACCGGCCACCCTGAGGGGCCGCCGTTGCTCTTTACTGCGAACTCGTATCGAGGCGGCTCGGATTCCACCGAGCAGGCCGTTATTAGTCCCCATAACAGCGTCAGAGACAGCATGGCCCGCGCCAGGCGCAGCAAATCAGGCACCCTGGGCCTCCCGTGATACACCAACTCCCCTTTGAGGTCAGACCCCAAAATTTGCTTAGGGGCCTGACCCCACAGAAAACTTAGGAGCTCGAGCTGCCCCAGCGCCTACCAGGGCGAGGAAATAACCCCCTCCTCCACCCGGCGTTCAGTCTGGCTACGAAAGGTACTCGGATCACCCTCGACTTCTTCCGCAAAGGCCGACTCGATGATCGGTGCATGGAAGTCCTGGCTGCGGTCATTGCCGCAGTCGCGGCACCAGGCACGCCACCAGACGATCACCTCCCCCTTTCCGGAGAAGCCGGCCACCAGGTAATGGAGATACCGGGACGCCGGGTAGTCGCGATACCACTGGCGTAACAGGACATCCGTCTCAGGCAGCGTCAGATCGATCTCGTAAAAGGTCTGGGTACGATAGGAGAACCAGCGGGCCTGCAGTGACGACGGAGCTGGCATGGGGCCTGGCAATGTAACGACCGACCCGCTACGAGGAGGTCGATGCTCGAAACCAGCACTCAAGTTGCCTGCTGGCGATCCCCACGAGTGATCGAAGGTCAATTCCTCCACCCACACCGGCCAGCCACGAGGCCCGCCTACCGGCTGCACGGAAAACTCGTAGCGTTCCGGTTCAGCCTCACAGGCGGTGAGTCCCCATGCCAGTGCCAGTAACAGCACGGCTCGCGCCAGGCGCAGCAAATCAGGCATCCTGGGCCTCCCTTGCGTCGTTGAATACGCTCCCGGGACGGTTGGCAAAGACCCGGCGAACGCCGGACGCCTCGGGCGCATAGGCCAGGCTCTCCCGCCGATGGGAGGTATGGATATAGCCGTGCAGGTAGCGGCGGGCGTCCTCCAGGCGGGCGCCGGCTTTCTTCCAGGCATCGAGGGCGCCTTGCAGTTCGTCTGGAATGGTATGGTCTGAGTCGTTTCTCAACTCGTCCAATGGCACACCACTCTGGTGTGCCAGTTGATGCATCTGGTGCAGTGCATGGATTGCCAGCTCCTTGCGGGTGGCACGCCGCTCTATCTCGAGCACATCGGGCGGCTCCACGCGTAGTTCCAGCCCCCGTGCCGCGGCTTCCTCCTGCGCCAGGCGTATGGTTCGCCCGTTGCTGCCCAGCCCCGCCCGGCGGCGCACCAGCAGCTCCTCGTGGTTGGCGAAATCCACCTCGGGATTCTCGTAGCCCCCGCCCACATCCGAATGTGCTCCCGGCAACGCGATCTCGCTGAAGTTTCCGGGCAGGTTGCCCTGGGGGTCGGCCAGGCTGCTGAGGGGAAAGTTGCGGCGAATCTCGTGGTGGGCGGTGAACTGCACGACGCGCATGGCGCTGCCCGGCGCCAGGTGCAGGTTGAAGTCGAGATTGCGAGCGTTGCCGGGCAGATAGAAGCTGCCCACGGTATCGAACAGCCCCACGAAGCGCACCTGGGGAAAGGGAATGGGAGCCGGCGGAAAGGCCTTGATGCGACGGATCGGCGTCTCGGGGGTCGGCAGCCTGGGGCGAAAGTCCGGCACCAGCAGCGTTTCCGGCCAGCGATGGATCAGATTGACGAAGTGCCGGGCCAGGGCCGCGCCACGGCTGAAGCCGAACACATCGAAGATGACCAGCGCGTCTTCGTTCGCCTGCAGGATCGGGCGGAGCTGGTTCAAGGCCAGTTCGATTCGCGCATGGCCACCCTCCGGGCCGACGCCAAAGGCCAGCCCCGAGCGATTGCGCCACTCCCCGAGCCAGTTCTCACCCTCCTGGCCCGTGACGGTACCAATACCATGCGCATAGACCCGGTAATATCCCTGGTCTTCGTCTGCCAGATACAGATCAAAGAGCTTGGCCACATTGGTGATATCGCGATCCGTCCGCTGGCGGTCGTTCTCCCGGTTATTGCCGGTACCGTCGAAGAACACCCCGATTTCGAGGATGCGCTGCCTCACTGGCTCGGGAGCCGGCGGTGGCGGTGGCGGCGGTGCGGGCTCGCGCCGCGGTTCGGGTGGGGATGAGGGGCGTGACACCGCCCAGGCGGGATACCGGGCCTGAGCGACGTCCCCCGGGGTCAGGCCACGCGCGTTGAGCCGGGCAAGACGCTCACCGACAAGGCTCTGGTAGTAGCGCGGCAAGGCCCCGGCGGCCTTCACCCATCGGCTGCCATCCCACTCGACGATCGGCGAACGGGGGTGATCATCGATCAGGACCAGGCTGCCGTCCCCGACCTGCTCCAGCAGCCGTCGATAGCCACGCTGTCCTTCGGATGTCGAGAGGTTCAAGTTGGCACCGAGCGACCAGAGATGGCCACCCGGGGCTTGGGCCCGCCGCTCGATCTGCTCCTGGGCCCAGTATGGTGATTCGACATAGGGCAGGTCGACATCGCGTACACGGAAAGGTGACGTGAGCTTCATGCATTTCCCTTGCGCTGCGCTCGTTCCGATGAGAAAGGGGCTTGCCGGGCTATCCTCGGGGAGCCTTCCGGCGCTCCCAGTGGCGAGCCTTGTCGGTTACCCCATCGCCCAGATTACGGATATCGAGCACCGGTGCCATAGCCGATCGCTTACATTGCCATACGAAAGTGCCCATACAGGCAGTGAGAGAATCGTGCGATGCCGCCTGGATGCGCCCCTGTTGCTGGAGATTTGCCCACCACCCCGACAGCGGCGATGATGGAGACGGCCAAACTCACCTTTGGGGTCAGACCCCAAAATGCGCTTAGGGGTCTGACCCCACAGGAAACTTAGGAGCCCGCGATGCGCTTCGCCACCCTTGGCCCTGCCGGCAACAACCATCTGCTGGTACTCGAACGCTACCTGGCCGCCCGTGGCCTGGAGGACGCCGAGATCCGCCCCTTCGAGAGCTTCGATGCAGCCTTTCCCGCCCTGCTGGCCGGCGAGGTGGACTACCTGCTGCAGTGCACGGCCCACCCCAGCCACGGGGAGTGGGTCGGCCGCACCATGCACCGCGCCTTCCCGGTAGACGCCTTCATCGCGCCGAGCAAGCCGCTGGCGATCCTCGCCCGCCGCGAGGTGGCCGAGCCGCGGCGCCTGGGGCTGCAGCCGGCCACCCGCCACTATGCCGACCTCTCCGCCTACCCCGAGCAGATCGAGGCGCCGACCACCGTCGACGTGGCCAACGGCCTGCTGGACGGACGCTTCGAGGCCGGGCTCTGTGCCCGGGAGGTGCTCGATGCCCACCCCGACGCCCTGCGCCTGGTCGAGGACCTCGGCCCGGCCCTGGATACCTGGGTATTGTTCGGTCGCGAGCGTCTGGCGGGCGAACTGATCCTCTGCGCCCCGGCCCCGAGTCAGCCGACGCGCTGAGCGAGCTCAGAACGCGAAGATCACCGCGGCCCCGGCAGCCACCAGCACCAGCCGCAGCCACCACGCGCGGCGGGCGATGACGCCGTAGGAGACGCCGGTGAGGCCGACGGCGATCTTCACCGCGTCGATGACGGCGCCGGCGGGGTCGAACGCCAGGCGGATGACATCCGGGTTGGCGACCATGGCCAGCGGGATGATGTAGAGCCCGATGCCGAGCGCCATGGCCTTCATGGCGACCTTGAGCCAGTTCTCGCCCACCATGCCGGCGGCGATGAAGACCCCGCCGCACACCGGTGGGGTGATGGTCGAGAGCAGCGCGAACCAGAACACGAACAGGTGCGCCAGCAGCGGCTCGAGGCCCAGGGCGGTGAGCGCCGGACCGGCTACCGAGACGCAGATCACGTAGGCCGCCGTGGTCGGCACCTCCATGCCCAGCACCAGGCAGGCGAGCGCGGTGAGCAGCAGCGCCGGCCAGAGCATCTCGCCCGACAGCGAGAGGATCCCCGTGGTGATCTTCACCCCCAGCCCGGTCAGCGCGAGCACCCCGATCACCAGCGAGGCGCAGATGATGATGGCACCGATCACCGCCACCTGGCGCCCGGCGATCACCATGGCCTCGGCCATGCGCCCGGCGAAGTCACGCAGCGAGAAGGTCAGGGTGACATCGAAGCACAGCAGCGCCATGCCGGCGAAGATGGCGATGCTCGCCGCGTACTGGGGCGTGACGCCGCCCAGGAAGATGCGCTCGAGCAGGATGACGAAGGGCACGGCGAAGAACAGCGAGGTGATCAACACCTCCTTGGGCGCCGGCTGCTCGCTGGCGGCCATGGGCCGCAGGTCGTGGCGGGTGGCGTAGGCGTTGATGCCTACCCACACCGTGGCGAAGTAGAGGATCGCCGGCAGCAGCGCCGCGGCCATGATCAGGGGATAGGGCGTGCCGGTGAGCTCGACCATCACGAAGGCGCCGGCGCCCATCAGCGGCGGCATGATCTGCCCGCCGGACGAGGCCACCGCCTCCACCGCCCCGGCCAGCGAGCGCGGATAGCCCAGGCGCACCATGGTGGGAATGGTGATGGCGCCGGTGGACGCCACGTTGGCCGAGGCCGAGCCCGAGATCGAGCCCATCAGCGCCGACGAGATCACCGCGACCTTGGCCGCCCCGCCGGTGAGCCGCCCGGCGACGACGCTGGCCATGTTCATGAAGCCGCGCCCCGCCTCGCCGGCGTTGAGCACCGCGCCGAAGATGACGAACACCGCCACCACGCCCACGCTCACCCCGGTCAGCTTGCCCCATAGCCCGCCCTCGGCGATGGTCAGGGTGCCGACGAAGCTCTGCAGCGGCATCCCCGGGTGACCGAACTGGCCGGGCACATGGGCGCCGAACACCCCGTAGAGCAGCGCCGTCAAGGCCACCAGCGGCAGCGGCCAGCCGATCGCCCGGCGCGCCGTCTCGAGCGCCAGCCCGATCAGGAAGACACCGATGACCATCTGCAGGTGGGTATCGATGAAACCGTACTGCTGCGAAAGCGCCTCCTCGTTGAAGGCGATGTAGCCGCAGGCGGCGATACCGAGCCCGGTCAACAGCCAGCCGCTGGCACGCTCGACAGGCGTGCGGGCGGCGAAGATCAGGATCCACGGCAGCGCCAACGCCATATGGATCGGCCGGCTGACCAGCGCCGGGGTCAGGCCGTAGAAGATCAGCCCGAGGTGAAAGACCACGGTCACGGTGCCCAGCGCCACCCAGGCCGGGTGCAGGCGGGAAACGGGTTCGAGCATGAGAAAGCCTTGCCAGCCGGGGGCGGCCCTCAGCACACCTTGGGGTCAGACCCCAAAGTCCGCTGAGGGGTCTGACCCCAAAGGGGAGTTAACGCAGGTGATCGGGGAGGTCGATGCCGGCTTCGTCGTAGTAGCGCACCGCGCCGGGATGCAGGCTGCCGGCGATGTTGCCGATCATGTCGGGGGTGATGCTGCCCCACCAGGGGGACTCCTCGGCCATCGCCTCGCGGCGCTCCCAGAAGGTGCGGGTCAGGGTATAGGCGGTGTCGTCGTCCATGTCGCTGGTGGTGTAGGCGATCACCGGCAGCGAGGTGGTCTGCACATCGGCCTCGATGCCCGCATAGGTGCCCCCCGGGATGGTCTGGCGCGCCGCCCCGGTCTGCTCGATCTGCTCGTCGGTCAGGCTGACCAGGCTGATCGGCATGCTGGCGGCGGTTTCGATCACGTTGGGCGTGGGGAAGGAGCTGGCGGTGACGAAGGCGTCGATCTGGCCGTTCTTCAGCGCATCCGGGCCGCTGCCGATCTCGGCGTTGGCCACCTGCACCTTGTCCATCAGCCCGAACAGCGCCAGGTAACGCTCGGCCTCGCGGGCGCCGAAGGTGCCGCGGCCGATCAGGATGTGCTTGTCTTCCAGGTCGTCCAGCGAGATGACGCCCTCGTCACCGGCCACCACGAAGTGCATGGTGATCGCGGGAATCGGGAAGAGGCCGCGGATCTCCTGGAAGCGCGGGTTCTGGCGTTCGGCGAAGGGGCCCTCGCCGGCCATGGCGCTGTCCACCAGCCCGGGGGGTGTGGTGAAGACATAGTTGCCCTGGCGCGCCATCACTTCCATGACGTTCTGCACCGACCCCTGGCTCTCCTCGAGGGTCAGGACGATATCGCCGTCGGTTCCCCGGCGGATCGCTTCGGAGAGCTCGACGCCCATCTGGTAGTAGGCGGTCCCCGCCGAGGCGGACTTGTAGGTGACGCGGGTCTCGGCCTGGGCGGACAGTGCGGTCGCGCCGATCAGCACGGCGGTGGCCGACGCCAGCAGGGTCCGGGCGAACGGGCGAGTGAAATGGCGCATGGATGACGTCCTCTTGCGTGACCGGCATCACGGGCGATGCCTGTTGTTATGATCGAGTGTGATGAGCAAGCGTGCGATGGCTGCTGGCCATCGTGCCAAAGCCTATAACATGCCATTGCTTCCCGCATTAGACATCGAGGAAATACCCGCCCCTCCCTTCGTCGATGGCGACACCCGGCCGGCCATGACTATGGCATCATCGAGGCGTCGACCACTCGAGCCAGGAGCCACCATGAGCCATATCATCACCCCGGACATCTGCGACGCCCACCCCGAGGTGCGGGTCCTCGATCCGCTCTTCGTCAACTTCGGCGGCCGCGAGGCCTTCTGCGGCCCGATCCGCACCGTCAAGTGCTTCGAGGACAACTCGCTGGTCAAGCAGGCCGTCGGCGAACCCGGCGAGGGCGCGGTGCTGGTGGTGGATGCCGGCGGCTCCCAGCGCTGTGCGATGCTCGGCGACATGCTGGCCGAACAGGCGCTGGAGAACGGCTGGGCCGGCGTGGTGATGTACGGCTGCGTGCGCGACGTCGACGTGCTGGCCGAGACCGAGCTCGGCGTCCAGGCGCTCGGCGCCCACCCGCGCAAGAGCGAGAAGCATGGCGAAGGGCAGCGGGACATCCCGGTGACCTTCGCCGGCGTGACCATGGCCCCGGGCCAGTGGCTCTACGCCGACAACAACGGCATCCTCGTCGCCGACGAGCGGCTGCCGCTGGAAGGCTAAGCATGCCTTGGGGTCAGACCCCTAAGCGAATTTAAGGGTCTGACCCCGACGCTCTCGACTTGCTGGGCTTATCCTGCTGGTGCCACCCTGATGGCATGCGACCCACCATGACACGCTGCCCATGCTGTCCCTGCCACAGCTGAGTCACGCGGTGCAACGCAGCCTGCGCGAGCATCTGCGTCCTCTCGTGGCCTACCACCTGTTCTTCACGATACTGGCCTCGAGCCTGGTACTCCCCGCGGTGGCCTGGACGCTCAGGCGCCTGCTCGGCCAGTTCGGCCGACCGGTGCTGACCAACGCCGAGCTGATCGACATCCTGATGAGCACCGGCGGCGTGCTCTGGCTGCTGGCGGCCATCGGCCTGACCTTCCTGGTGCTCTACCTGCAGCAGGCCGGGATGATCCTGGTGGCGATTCGCCCACGGGACAATCACTACTGGCTCGCCTTCGAGGCACTCTGGGCGACCCTGCGCCGGCTGCCCGCGCTGGCGGGCCTGGTGGTGGTTCAGGTCGGCACCCATCTGTTGCTGCTGATCCCGGTGGCCTTCGCCGTGACCTGGCTCTACGGGGGCTTTCTCGGTGGCCTGGACCCCTACTACGTGCAGCGCGTGAGACCGCCGGCGATGTGGCAGTTCCTCGCCGTCGCCAGCCCGCTGCTGGTGATCTGGGTGGCGCTGGCCGCGACCCTCTACTTCCGCTGGATCCTCGCCCTGCCGCTGGTCGTCCTCGAGAACCTCTCGCCGCTGAAGGCGCTGACACGCAGCCATCACCTGACCCGCAGCCGCCGCCACCACATCGCCGTGGCGGTGATCGCCCTGCTGGTAGTGATCATCGCCCTACCGTTCCTGGCCACCAGCCTGTTCGACCGGATCTTCACGCCGATGCTGTGGTGGCTGCCGGAGCGCAACGCGGTGCTCATCCCGGCCATGTTCGGCTATCTCACCGCCTATGTGCTGGTGACGCTCGCCATCACCTTCGTCGGCATCGCCGCCAACGCCCTGCTCGGTGCCTGCCTCTACCTGCGCCTGGCCCACCGCGAGCCGCGCCCTGCCCCGCCACCGGCGGACGCCCACCCGGGCCGGCTGGCGTGGGGGGTGGAGCTCGGCGTGATCGCCTTCGCCCTCTTCCAGGCCTGGCTGATCGTCAACAGCTTCGAGCTTCGCGACCGGGTCACCAACATCGCCCATCGCGGCAGTTCCCTGGTCGCGCCGGAGAACACCCTGGCGGCGGTGGATCGCGCCGTGGCGGATGGCGCCGATTACGTGGAGATCGATGTCCGGCTCACCGCCGATGGGCAGGCGGTGCTCTACCACGACCGCAGCCTCACCCGGCTCACCGGCGACCCCCGCGACCTGCGCGATCTGGATCGCGAGGAACTGGGTGCCTTCGACGTGGGCAGCTGGTTCGGAGATGCCTACGTCGGCGAGCGGATTCCCGGCCTCGACGAGGCGCTGGCGATGGTGCGCGGCCGCAGCCGCCTGATGATCGACATGAAGCCCGACCAGGGCCGCGAGGTGGCCCTGGTCGAGGCGGTGATCGAGGCCCTGCACCGGGAAGCCGAGGCGCGTACCGCCTGCCTGGATGCCGCCCATGATGCCATCGAGGCCTCGATGTGCGGCGACCCGGACGTGATCGGCGAGACGCGCCTGGCCACCATGTCGCCGTCGCTGGTACCGGAGATCAAGGCGCGGGAGCCCGCCCTCAAGACCACCCTGCTGGCCCAGCTGATCCTGCCCGGCACCCTGGACCGCCGCAGTTTCGATGCCCTGGGGTTGCGCCACAACCGCATCACCGAGAACGAGATCCGTCTCGCCCGCACCCATGGCTACGAGATACACGCCTGGACCATCAACGGCCGAGCGCGGATGTCGCAGCTGATCGACCTCGGCGTGGACGCCATCATCACCGACCGCCCGGAGCTGCTCGGCGAGCTGATCGACGACCGTCGCGAACTCAGCGACGGCGCCCTGCTGCTGGTCAAGCTGCGCAACTGGCTGAGGAACTGACAGAGGGCACCGCCGGATGCCTCGGTGTTGGCCGCCGGGGCGCCTGCGGTGCCGTGCCTTCAGTCCCCCATCACCACCCCTTCGCGGCGCGGGTCGGCACCGCCGAAGAAGCCCTCGTCGGTGACCTGCAGCGCCTGCAGGCCGCTGACCAGTTCGCGCTCGCTGGCCTCATGGCCGCGGGCGTTCAGCGCCTCGAGGGTCGACGCGGGGAAGCGCCCCTCCTCGAGGAACGCCGGCCCGCCCAGGGTGATGGCATGGGGCAGGTCGAGCGCCTCCTGGGCATCGAGGCCCCAGTCGAGCATCGCCACCAGCGACTTGGCGGTGTAGTGGATGATCGCCGCGCCGCCCGGCGAACCGAGGCTCGCCACCAGCTCGCCGCTGTCGCGGTCGAACACCAGGGTCGGGCTCATGCTCGAGCGCGGCCGCTTGCGCGGCTCGACGCGGTTGGCGATGGGATTGCCCTGCTCGTCCTCGGGCTCGAAGGAGAAGTCGGTGAGCTCGTTGTTGAGCAGGTAGCCACCCGCCAGCCCGGTGCCGCCGTCGGCCATGATCCGCGAACCGAAGGCCTGCTCGATGGTGGTGGTCATGGCGATGGCGTTGCCCTGCTCGTCGATGATGCTGATATGGCTGGTGCCGTATTCCGGCTGGGCGGGATGCAGGCCCCAGGCGGTGGACAGCGTCCCGGGGTTGCCCGGTTCGGCCCCACCGTCGCCCAGGCTCTGGTCGCCGACCAGGTCGGCGCGCTTGGCCAGGTACTCGGGGTCGAGCATGCTCGACCAGTCACCCCCGGGGGCGTCGACGAAGGCCGGGTCGGCGATGTACTTGCCGCGATCGGCGAAGGCCAGCCGCGAGGCGTCGAGGAACTGGTGCAGCCAGGCCTCGCCGGGCAGGCCGTCCACCAGCGGCTCCTCCACGGCCGGCAGGTGCTCGAGGATACCCAGGATCTGCATCACGGTCAGGTGGCCGGACGACGGCGGGGGAAAGCCACAGACTCTGTAGGCCTGCCAGTCGGTACACAGCGCTTCGCGCTGCTTGGCCTCGTAGCTCGCCAGGTCCTCCAGGGAGAGCGCGCCGCCGCGCTCCTGGTGCCCCTGGACCCGGGTTACCAGGTCGTTGGCGATGTTGCCGGTGTGCAGAGCCCTGCTGCCGTGCTCGGCGATCTCGCGCAGGATCGCGGCCAGCGCCGGGTTGCGCAGGGTCTCGCCGGCCTCCAGGGGCGCGCCGCCCGGGTAGTAGAAGGCGCCGGCCTGGGAGTCCTGGCGCAGGCGCTCCTCGCCGGCCAGGCTGGTGGCAAGCCGCGGACTGACCGCGAAGCCATCCTCCGCCAGCTGGATGGCGGGGGCGAAGAGCTCGGCCCAGGGCAGCTCGCCGTGCTCCTTGTGAGCCAACTCGAGCATGCGCACCGTGCCGGGCACCCCCACCGAGAGGCCACTGGCGGCGGCATCCAGGAACTCCAGCGGTTCACCTTCCTCGTCGAGGAAGAGGCTTTCGTCCACCGCGCCCGGCGCCATCTCGCGACCGTCGAAGGCGGTGACCTCCTCGCCGTCGAAATGCACCAGGAAGGCCCCGCCGCCGATGCCGCTGGACTGGGGCTCCACCAGGTTCAGCACCATCTGCACGGCGATGGCCGCATCGATGGCGCTGCCCCCCGCCTTGAGCACCTGGTAGCCGGCATCGGTGGCCAGCGGGTTGGCCGCCGCCACCGCGAAGCGCTGGGTCGCCCAGCCGGGCTTCTCCTCGGTCTCGGAGGCCACCTCAGGGGCGATGGCCGGGATGTCGTACTCGAAGGTCTCCTCGGTCTCGGCCTGGGCCGACAGCGGCAGACCGATCATCAGCGCCGCGGTGACCGGCACCAGCACATGGCGGCGGAAGGGGCGGCGGAAGGGCATGGCGAGGGGCGTCATGGGCAACTCTCCTTGTAGTCGTGCGAGTGGGGAGAGTTACAGCATAGGCGAAAACGCATACAAGACGCCCGGCAGACTCTCGTCGGCCGGGCGTGGTCCTGAATCGGGGTCAGACCCCAAAGTCAATTTTGGGGTCTGACCCCACAGGGGACTTAGCCGAGGGTTTCCCCCGCCAGCATGAACCAGGTCTCGAGCACCGCGTCGGGGTTGAGCGAGACCGAGTCGATGCCCTGCTCCATCAGCCACTTGGCGAGATCCGGGTGGTCCGACGGGCCCTGGCCGCAGATGCCGATGTACTTGCCCTGGGCCTTGCACGCCTGGATCGCCATGGCCAGCAGCTTCTTGACCGCCGGGTTCCGCTCGTCGAACAGGTGGGCGACGATGCCGGAGTCCCGGTCGAGGCCCAGGGTGAGCTGGGTCAGGTCGTTGGAGCCGATGGAGAAGCCGTCGAAGTGCTCGAGGAACTCGTCGGCGAGCAGGGCATTGGCCGGCAGCTCGCACATCATGATCACCTTGAGCCCGTTGTCGCCGCGGGCCAGGCCGTTGGCGGCGAGCAGCTCGACCACTTCGCGGGCCTCGTCGGTGGTGCGCACGAAGGGCACCATGATCTGGATGTTGTCCAGGCCCATCTCCTCGCGCACCCGCTTGAGCGCCCGACACTCCAGCTCGAAGCAGGGGCGGAAGGAGTCGGAGATGTAGCGCGCGGCGCCACGGAAGCCGAGCATGGGGTTCTCTTCGCCCGGCTCGTAGAGCTTGCCGCCGATCAGGTTCTCGTACTCGTTGGACTTGAAGTCCGACAGCCGCACGATGACCGGCTGGGGGTGGAAGGCGGCGGCCAGGGTGGAGATGCCCTCGACCAGCTTGTCGACGTAGAAGCCGACCGGGTCGGTGTAGCCCGCGGTACGCAGGTCGATGGTCTGCTGCAGGTCGGCCGGCAGGGTGTCGTACTCGAGCAGCGCCTTGGGGTGCACGCCGATCATGCGGTTGATGATGAACTCGAGGCGTGCCAGGCCGACGCCGGCATTGGGCAGGCCGGCGAAGCCGAAGGCGCGATCCGGGTTGCCCACGTTCATCATGATCTTGAACGGAATCTCGGGCATCGCGTCGACGCTGGTCACCCGACGGTCGAACTCGAGCAGCCCCTCGTAGACGTGGCCGGTGTCGCCCTCGGCGCAGGAGACGGTGACGTCACGGCCCTCGGGGAGCTCCTGGGTGGCGTCGCCACAGCCGACCACGGCGGGAATACCCAGCTCGCGGGCGATGATCGCCGCGTGGCAGGTGCGCCCACCACGGTTGGTGACGATCGCCGAGGCGCGCTTCATGATCGGTTCCCAGTCCGGGTCGGTCATGTCGGTGACCAGCACGTCGCCGGGCTTGACCTTGTCCATGTCGTCCGGCGAGAAGACGACCTTCACGGTGCCGCTGCCGATGCGCTGGCCGATGGCCCGGCCGGCCACCAGGGTGCGCCCCTTCTCCTTGAGCTGGAAGCGCTCGAGCTTGCCGCCCTCCTGCTGGGAGACCACCGTCTCGGGACGCGCCTGGACGATGTAGAGCTGGCCGTCGTCGCCGTCCAGCGCCCATTCGATATCCATGGGACGGCCGTAGTGCTGCTCGATGGTCACCGCCTGACGGGCCAGGGCCATCACCTGGTCGTCGTCGATGCAGAAGCGACCGCGCTCCTTGAGCGGCACCTCCACGGTGGCCACCGACTTGCCGGCACTGGCGTCGTCGGTATAGACCATCTTGATCAGCTTGGAACCCAGGTTGCGGCGCAGCACCGCCGGGCGGCCGGCGGCCAGGGTCGGCTTGTGCACGTAGAACTCGTCGGGGTTCACCGCCCCCTGCACCACTGTCTCGCCGAGCCCCCAGGAGGCGGTGACGAAGACCGCATCGCGGTAGCCGGACTCGGTGTCGAGGGTGAACATGACGCCGGAGGCCCCGGTCTCGGAACGCACCATCTTCTGGATGCCGGCGGAGAGCGCTACGTTCTCGTGGGCGTAGCCGCGGTGCACGCGGTAGGAGATGGCGCGGTCGTTGAACAGCGAGGCGAACACCTCGTGCACGGCTCGCTTGATGTTGTCGAAGCCCTCGATGTTGAGGAAGGTCTCCTGCTGGCCGGCGAAGGAGGCGTCCGGCAGGTCCTCGGCGGTGGCCGAGCTGCGCACCGCGGCCTTGAGGTCGGGGTGCTGGGTGACGAGCTTGTCGTAGGCGGTGCGCAGGTGCTCCTCGAAGGTCGGCGGCAGCGGGGTGTCGATCACCCACTGGCGGATCTCGGCACCGGCCTTGGCCAGCGCGGTGACGTCATCCACGTCCAGGGTGGCGAGCCGCCCGTTGATGCGCTCGTTGAGCCCCTCGTGGGAGAGGAATTCACGGTAGGCGTGGGCCGTGGTGGCGAAACCGCCGGGCACGGTGACACCGGCACCGGCGAGGTTGGAGATCATCTCCCCTAGAGAAGCATTCTTGCCCCCGACCCGTTCGACGTCGTCCATGCCCAACTGATCGAACCACAGAATGTAATCGTCCACGTGACCCCCTTGGCTATCGACGACTTGATGATTCATGCCGGATGTTCTGGTCGAGACACGGGCATGAATGGATGGTCGCGACTCTAACAGCGGCCGGCCATATTCGCCATTGGTCTAACATCGAAGTCACTGGAGGATTTTTACAACAATCGGGGGATTTGCCGGATTCCTGTAGTGGCAAGGGCCGATGGCGCGAAATGTTCTGCCGCTTGTCCACGACCCGGCCAGCATCGACAATGGGCCACCACTTCCGCCCGAGCGACTGGACCGACCATGACCCGTACCGCCTTCTTCATCTCCGACGGCACCGGCATCACCGCCGAGAGCCTGGGCCGCAGCCTGCTGGCCCAGTTCGAGAACGTCGAGATCCGCATGCTCACCAAGCCCTATATCGACTCGGTAGAGAAGGCCCGTGCCCTGGCGGAGGTGATCGAGGCCACGGCCGTCAACGACGGGGAGCAGCCGATCATCATCGATACCATCGTCGACGAGAGTATCCGCGAGGTGATCCGCGGCGCCACCGGGTTCAAGGTCGACATCTTCTCGACCTTCCTCGCGCCCCTGGAGCAGGAGCTGGCCACCCACTCCAGCTACACCGTGGGCCGCACCCACTCCATCGGCAAGGATGAGGTCTATATGGACCGCATCCACTCGGTGCACTTCGCACTGGACAACGACGATGGCGCCCGCACCCACCAGTACGGCAAGGCCGACGTGATCCTGATCGGCGTCTCGCGCTGCGGCAAGACGCCGACCTCGCTCTACCTGGCGCTGCAGTTCGGCATCCGCGCGGCCAACTACCCGCTCACCGAGGACGACCTCGACGAGGACGGCTCCCTCAAGCTGCCCCGCGCCCTGGCGGCCCATCGCCACAAGCTGTTCGGGCTGACCATCGACCCCAGGCGGCTGGCGGCGATCCGCCACGAGCGCCGCCCCAACAGCCGCTACAGCTCCATGGACCAGTGCGTGCAGGAGGTCGGCCAGGCCGAGGGGCTCTACCGCCAGATGCACATCCCCTACATCGACACCACGCGCTTCTCGGTGGAGGAGATCTCCACCCGGATGATCGCCGAGATGGGGCTCACGAGGCGCTTCTCGCCACGCTGAAGCCCCCTGAGGGGTCAGACCCCAAAATCCGCTTAGGGGTCTGACCCCAAAATTTGCTTAGCGCACGACGCCAGCCCCTCTCAGCCGGGCGATGTCGTCCGCGCTGAGGCCCATCTCGGCCAGGATGGCGTCGCTGTCCTGGCCGAGCCGCGGTGGGGCGACCTCGCTGGTGGCGGGCTCGCCGTCGAAGCGCAGCGGGTTGGCGACCTGGGGCACCCCGAGTTCGCCGCGCTGCAGGGTGCGCCGCAGGCCGCGATGGCGCACCTGGGGGTCGTCGAACACCTCGCTGAGGGTATTGATCGGACCGGCGGGAATGCCGCGGGCCTCGAGCTCGGCGAGCCAGTCGTCGCGCCCGCGGGTCGCGAGGATCGCCTGGATCATTCCCGTCAGCACCTCGCGGTTGCCGACCCGGGCGGCGTTGGTGGCATAGGCCGGGTCCTCGGCCCATTCCGGGTGGCCGAGCAGGCTGGCGAAGCGGGCGAACTGGGTGTCGTTGCCCACGGTGACCACCAGGTGGCCGTCGGCACAGGCGAAGGCCTGGTAGGGCACGATGTTGGGGTGGGCGTTGCCGTGGCGCTGCGGCGAGACACCGCTGACCAGGGCGTTGAGCGCCTGGTTGGCGAGGGTGGCCACCTGGACGTCGAGCAGCGCCACGTCGATATGGCGGCCGACGCCGGTGCGCCCGCGCTCGTGCAGTGCCGCGAGCACGCCCACCGCGGCGTAGAGGCCGGTCATGACGTCGGTGATCGCCACGCCGGTCTTCATCGGCATGCCGTCGGGCTCCCCGGAGAGGCTCATCAGCCCGCCCATGGCCTGGATCATGAAGTCGTAGCCGGCGCGGTGGGCGTAGGGGCCGTCCTGGCCGAAGCCGGTGATCGAGCAGCCGATCAGCCGCGGGTTGAGCGCGTGCAGGCTGGCGTAGTCGAGCCCGTACTTGGCCAGGCCGCCGACCTTGAAGTTCTCCAGCAGGATATCGGCGCCCTTCGCCAGCTGGCGGACCAGCCGCTGCCCCTCTTCCGTGGCGATATCCACGGCCAGCGACCGCTTGCCGCGGTTGGCGCACAGGAAGTAGGCCGCCACCCGCTCGGCATCGCCGCCCCGCGCGAGGTCTTCGGCCAGCCAGGGGGGGCCCCAGCCGCGGGTGTCGTCGCCGCGCTCGGGGTGCTCGATCTTGATCACCCGGGCGCCCAGGTCGGCAAGCAGTTGGCCGGCCCAGGGCCCGGCCAGCACCCGCGAGAGATCCAGCACCACCACGCCCGACAGGGGTCCACTCATGGTGTCGCTCCTGATCGATGCGCCGCGGGGCTCAATTGGCGAAGGCCTGGATGCCGGTCTGGGCCCGCCCCAGGATCAGGGCGTGCACGTCGTGGGTGCCCTCGTAGGTGTTCACGGCTTCCAGGTTCATCATGTGGCGGATCACGTGGTACTCGTCACTGATGCCGTTGCCGCCGTGCATGTCGCGGGCCACGCGGGCGATGTCCAGCGCCTTGCCGCAGTTGTTGCGCTTGATCAGCGAGATCGCCTCGGGCACCAGCTGGCCGTCGTCGATCATGCGGCCGACCCGCAGACTGGCCTGCAGCCCCAGGGCGATCTCGGTCTGCATGTCGGCGAGCTTCTTCTGGATCAGCTGGTTGGCGGCCAGCGGACGACCGAACTGCTTGCGGTCCAGGGTGTACTGGCGGGCCGCGTGCCAGCACGCCTCGGCGGCGCCCATGCTGCCCCAGGCAATGCCGTAGCGCGCCCGGTTGAGGCACGAGAACGGCCCCTTGAGGCCCTGGACGCCGGGCAGGCGCTGCTCGTCTCCGACCTCCACGTCCTGGATGGCGATCTGCCCGGTGATCGAGGCACGCAGGCTGAACTTGCCCTCGATCTTGGGTGCGGAAAGCCCGGCCATGCCCTTCTCGAGGATGAAGCCGCGGATGACGCCCTCGTCGTCGCGGGCCCAGACCACGAAGACGTCGGCGATGGGCGAGTTGGTGATCCAGGTCTTGGTGCCGTTGAGGCGCCAGCCGCTCTCGGTGCGGGTGGCGCGGGTGCTCATGCCGCCCGGGTCGGAGCCGTGGTCCGGCTCGGTGAGCCCGAAGCAGCCCACCCACTCGCCGGTGGCCAGCTTGGGCAGGTACTTCTCGCGCTGGGCGTCGCTGCCGAAGGCGTGGATCGGGTACATCACCAGGCTCGACTGCACGCTCATGGCGCTGCGGTAGCCGGAGTCGACGCGCTCGACCTCGCGGGCGATCAGACCGTAGCTGACGTAATTCAGGCCGGCACAGCCGTAGCCGTCGATGGTGGCGCCGAGCAGCCCCAGTTCGCCCATCTCGCTCATGATCTCGCGGTCGAAGTGCTCGTGGCGGTTGGCCTCGAGCACGCGCGGCAGGAGCTTCTCCTGGCAGTAGTCGTAAGCGGTCTGGTGGACCATGCGCTCGTCTTCGCTGAGCTGGTCGACCAGGCGGAGGGGGTCTTCCCAGGTAACGGGGGTGATCTGGCTCATGGGGGTCTCCGGGCAGTGAGGGCGTGATGTGAGTCGTCGACCAAAATGTCAACGTTTTCATCAAATGTAGATTAAAGCAACGACAATGACAACCCCCTGGACAGGACACCAACGTAAACGGGCACCCGAGGGTGCCCGTTTCGCGGCGCCCTGCCAAAGGCCAGGGCAAAGCCGATTTTGGGGTCAGACCCCTAAGCGGATTTTGGGGTCTGACCCCAAGGCGGGGTTAGGATTTATCCTCGCCGGCGCGGTAGAGGGTCTGGATGCTGGAGAAGTCCAGGCCGCCGTTGCCCTGGGCGCTGTGCAGGGCGAAGAGGTTGCGTGCCTGGGAGCCCATGGGCACGGTGGACTTCGAGCCCAGTGCCAGTTCCCAGGCCAGGCCGAGGTCCTTGGCCATCAGGTCGGTGAGGAAGCCGCCCTGGTAGTCGCGGGAGGCCGCCGACCCCTCCATCACCCCGGGCCAGGGGTTGTAGACGTTGAGCGCCCAGTTGCCGCCGCTGCTCTGCTTCATGATCTCGGAGAGCACCGCGGGGTCCAGGCCGTTCTTGACGCCCAGCGCCAGCGCCTCGGCGGTGCCGCTCATCAGGATGCCGAGCAGCATGTTGTTGCAGATCTTGGCCACCTGCCCCGCGCCGGTCTCGCCGGCATGGAAGATGTTCTTGCCCATGGTCTCGAGCACCGGCTTCGCTTGCGCGTACCCCTCCACCGACCCACCGACGATAAAGGTCAGGGTGCCGGCCTTGGCGCCCCCCACCCCGCCGGAGACCGGGGCGTCGAGATAGGTCAGGCCACGCTCGGCGGCGGCGGCCCCGACGATGCGGGCGTCCTCGGGCGAGATGGTCGAGGCGTCGATGATCAGCGGCTTGCCCAGCAGGGCGTCGAGCAGCCCCGGCGCCCCGTCACGGCCCAGGTAGAGCCCGCGAACATGGGCGCCGGCCGGCAGCATGGAGATGACCACCTCGACGCCACGGGTGGCGGCCGCGGCGCTCTCGGCGCGTGTCGCGCCCTCGGCTTCCAGGGCCTGGATGGCGCTCTCGACCAGGTCGAAGACACAGACCCGGTGGCCGGCCTTGACCAGGTTGGTGGCCATGGGCGCGCCCATGTTGCCGAGGCCGATAAAGGCGATGTTCATGGCGTTGCTCCCGAGTTCATTGTGGCGTGTTCGTTATGAAGTGTAGGGGTCCGGCCGCGCGTCAGCCGATGCGATGTCCCGTGCCGAGGTCGCGCAGCGGATGCGCCGCGTCGGACCACAGCGGCGTCATCAGCGCCAGGATGTCTTCTTCGGGGACGCTGGCCGCGTCGGCATGCCGCCAGCGAGGGGCCTTGTCCTTGTCGATCAGCAGGGCGCGCACGCCCTCGACCAGCTCGCCCCGGCGGCAGCACTGCACCGAGAGGCTCAGCTCGTCGCGGAAGGCGTCGGCCAGACTGGTGTGGGCGTGGCGCTCGAGCATGCGCCACACCAGTTGGGCGCTCATCGGACAGCCGGCCTCGAGTCGCGCCCGGTTGGCGGCCAGCCAGGCGTCGTCGGTCTCGTCGCGCAGGATGCGCCTGACGGCGGTGGCGGCATCCACATGCCCGACCAGCGACTGGAGATGATCGAGATGCGGCCATACCTGGCCGGCGGGGGCCTGGGAGCGATCCTCCATGTCGTTGAGCACCGCCTGGACGCCGGCGCGCAGGTCGCGGGGCGTGCGCTGGCCGTAGTCGGCCTCCTCCAGGGCGCCGAGCAGCGCCTCGCGGCGCACGCGGGGGACGAAGCGGTCGGCCATGCCCAGGTCGAGGGCGTCGCGGGCATTGAGCTGGGCACCGGTGAGCCCCAGGTAGGCCCCCACGCCGCGCGGCATGCGGCCCAGGAACCAACTGGCGCCGATGTCGGGATAGAGGCCGATGGTGATCTCGGGCATGGCGATGCGGGTGGTCTCGGTGACCAGGCGGTGGAAGCCGCCCGCCATCAGGCCGAGCCCGCCGCCCATGACGATGCCGTCGCCCCACACCAGCAGCGGCTTGGGGTAGGTATGGATGCGGTAGTCGAGTTGATACTCGGCGCTGAAGTAGGTCTCGGCGAAGACACTGTCGCGGCCGGCGCCGCGGTTCTCGCCCTCCTCGGTCATCGAGCGGTAGAGCGCCACGACGTCGCCGCCGGCACAGAACGCCTTGTCGCCGGCGCCCTCGAGCCATACCGCCACCACGCTGCGATCCACCGCCCAGGCCTCGAGCTTGGCCTCGAGCTGGCGGATCATCTCCAGCGACAGGGCATTGAGCGACTTCGCGGCGTTGAGGGTGGCGACTCCGATGCGCCCGCCGTCACGGGTCGGCAGCTCGTCGAAGATCACTGCAAGATCCGACATTTCCGTTGTTCTCCTGTTGGCTATTGAAGCGACTCGACGACGCCGTCGGCCAGCAGCCGGCGGGCGACGATCACGCGCATGATCTCGTTGGTTCCCTCGAGGATCTGGTGCACCCGGGTGTCGCGCACCATGCGTTCCAGGGGAAACTCCTTGAGGTAACCGTAGCCGCCGTGGAGCTGCAGGGCCTCGTTGCAGACGGTGAAGCCCATGTCGGTGGCGAAGCGCTTGGCCATGGCACAGTGAGCCGTGGCCTCGGGATCGCCCTGGTCGAGCCGCCAGGCGGCCTGACGCACCATCAGCCGCGCCGCGACGAGTTCGGTGGCCATGTCGGCGAGCTTGAACTGCAGCGCCTGGAAGCTCGACAGCTCACGGCCGAACTGCTTGCGCTCGCCGAGGTAGTTGCGGGCCAGGGTGAGGGCGTGCTGGGCCGCGCCCAGGGAGCAGCTGGCGATGTTGAGGCGGCCACCGTCGAGCCCCTTCATGGCCAGCTTGAAGCCCTCGCCCTCGGCGCCCAGGCGATTGCCCACCGGCACGCGCACGCCATCGAAACTGACCAGGCGGGTCGGCTGGCTCTTCCAGCCCATCTTCTCCTCGTTCTTGCCGTAGCCGATGCCCTCGGCATCGGCCGGCACCAGGATCGCCGAGATACCCCCCGCCCCACTGTCGGGCTCGCCGGTGCGCGCCATGACCACCAGCACGTCGTTGGCACCGGCACCGGAGATGAACATCTTCGAGCCGCTGATCACATAGTCATCCCCCTCCCTCACCGCCCGGGTCCTGAGGCTGGCGGCGTCGGAGCCCGCGCCCGGCTCGGTGAGACAGTAGCAGCCCAGACACTCGCCACTGATCAGGCGATCGACCCACTGCTCGCGCAGCGCCTCGCTGCCCCAGCTGGCGACCATCCAGGCGACCATGTTGTGGATGGTAAGATAGGCGGTGGTCGAGATGCAGCCCTGGGAGAGTTGCTCGAAGATCAGCGAGGCATCCAGGCGCGAGAGCCCCAGGCCACCGCGCTCTTCGGGAATGTAGATGCCGAGGAACCCGGCCTCCCCGGCTCGGCGAATGACGTCGACTGGAAAATGCGAGGTCGCGTCCCACTCGGCGGCATGATCGGCCAACTCGACCCTGGCGAAGTCGGCGGCCGCCTGGCTCAACGCCTTCTGATCATCGGTCAGGGAAAAGTCCATGAAGGTATCCTCGTCTCGGCAGTGTGGGGGGGTGGCGTGCGTCGTCATCGTTGCGTGCCGGCCTAGCAACCAACCTAGCACTTGCTAGGTTTATCACACATCACCCCATGGTCGACAAGCACTTTACGTTAACGTAAACCTCGGCTAGTGTAGCGGGTATATGGCGGCGGCGGCGCCCCTGCCCGCCAATATAAAGGAAAACACCCATGAGCAAGCGCACAGCGGACGCTATGGAGCCGCCCAACGGCGGCCTGACCCGACAGCGTCGTACCTATACGATCGGCGAACTGGCCCGGCTGTTCGAGGTGACGCCACGGACCATCCGCTTCTACGAGCAGGAAGGCCTGCTGGCGCCGGAACGCCGCGGCCAGACCCGCATCTACCACGAGAAGGATCGGGTACGCCTCAAGTTGACGCTGCGCGGCAAGCGGCTGGGGTTCTCGCTGGCCGAGATCCGCGAGGTGGTGGAGATGTACGACGCCATGCCCGACGGCAATGCGCGTCAGCTCAAGCGCCTGCTCGAGATCCTCGCCGACAAGCGGGCCAACCTGGAGCGCCAGCTGGAGGACATTCGCCTGATGCACCGCGAGCTCGACGATGTGGAGAGCCGCGCCCGCGATGTCCTGGCCAGCCTGGAGACGGAGTCGACCGGCAGCTGACGCTCTTGCACCACTATTGCAACAACAAGAGACGGGAAAACATGACACGCCAATACACTCCGACCAGCTACGTCAGTGGCATCAGCGACACCCCCCTGAAGGGCCAGACCATCGGCGACTGCTTCGACGACACCGTCGCCCGCTTCCCCGACCGCGACGCCCTGCTCAGCCTTCACCAGGGGCTGCGCTACACCTGGGCCGAGCTGCAGCTGGCGGTGGATCGGGCGGCCCGCGCCCTGCTGGCGGTGGGCGTGAGCAAGGGGGAGCGGGTCGGTATCTGGTCGCCCAACTGCGCCGAGTGGGCCATCACCCAGTTCGCCACCGCGAAGATCGGCGCCATCCTGGTCAACATCAACCCCAGCTACCGTACCCACGAACTGGAGTATGCCCTCAAGCAGTCCGGCGCCTCGACGCTGATCCTGCAGGGCGCCTTCAAGACCTCCGACTATGTGGCCACGCTGGCAGAGCTGGCCCCGGAGCTCAAGAACGAGCTGGCCCCGGAGCTCAAGAGCGAGCTGGCCCCGGGCACCCTCTCCTGTGCCATGCTGCCGGAGCTCAAGCGGGTGGTCTGCCTCGACGCCGACCGCGCGCTTCCCGGCATGTTCAGCTGGCAGGGGCTGCTGGCCCACGCCGACGAGGTCGCCGCCGACCACCTGGCCGATGTCCAGGCCAGCCTGCAGTTCGACGACCCGATCAACATCCAGTACACCTCCGGCACCACCGGCGCCCCCAAGGGCGCGACGCTGTCGCACCACAACATCCTCAACAACGGCTTCTTCGTCGCCCGTACCATGGGCTTCAGCGAACAGGACCGGCTGGTGATCCCGGTGCCGCTCTACCACTGCTTCGGCATGGTGATGGGCAACCTCGGCTGCATGACCCACGGCGCCACCATGATCTATCCCGGTGACGGTTTCGACCCGGAAGCGACCCTGCGCGCCGTGGCCGAGGAGCAGGCCACCGCCCTCTACGGCGTGCCGACCATGTTCATCGCCGAGCTCGAGCACCCCGACTTCGAGAGCTACGACCTCTCCAGCCTGCGCACCGGCATCATGGCCGGCTCGATCTGCCCCATCGAGGTGATGCGCAAGGTGATCGAACGCATGCACATGCAGGACGTCACCATCTGCTACGGCATGACCGAGACCAGCCCGGTGAGCTTCCAGACCCAGACCGATGCCCCGCTGGAGAAGCGCGTGACCACGGTGGGCACCATCCACCCCCACCTGGAGGTCAAGCTGGTCAGCCCCGAGACCGGCGCCGTAGTGCCCCGCGGCGAGACCGGCGAGCTGTGCACCCGCGGCTACAGCGTGATGCTCGGCTACTGGGAAAACGAGGAGGCCACCGCCAGGTCCATCGACGGCGCCGGCTGGATGCATACCGGCGATCTCGCCACCATGGACGAGGAGGGCTATGTGGCCATCGTCGGCCGCATCAAGGACATGATCATTCGCGGCGGCGAGAACATCTATCCGCGCGAGATCGAGGACTTCCTCTACACCCACCCGGCGATCTCCGACGTCCAGGTGATCGGCGTGCCCGACGAGAAGTACGGCGAGGAGGTGATGGCCTGGGTCAAGCTGAGCGAGGGCGAGTCCCTCACCGCCGACGAGCTCAAGGACTTCTGCAAGGGCAAGATCGCCCACTACAAGGTCCCGCGCTACGTGAAGTTCGTCGACGAGTTCCCGATGACCGTCACCGGCAAGATCCAGAAGTTCAAGATGCGCGAGGAAGCCACCCACGAGCTGGGGCTGGCCTGACGCAATGGGGTCTCCCCACGAATTTCTCGATGATGGCGGCACATTCGCCGAATAAAGGCGCCGAGGCCCGCCCCTAGGGGGTCAGACCCCAGCCGAGTTGCCAGGCTTGCCATCGTGCACGTGGCGAGCGGATTCGACACCGCCGGGGTCTGACCCCCTAGGGCCTCCCAGCGCTGGCGGCGGCCGCTCTGGGATCTGCCCCCTGAGAGGGAATCACCCCGACCCGGGCGGCTGTCGCCCTGTGCCCTGCTCCCCCGCCTACAACCCCTTCGGCGCGAAGATCCCCGGGGCGTTGCGCCAGTAGCCCTTGTAGTCCATGCCGAAACCGAAGACGTAGCGGTCGACCACCTCCAGGCTGCAGTAGTCGGCCTTGAGCCCGGGCACCGCCTTGCGCGCGTGCTGCTTGTCGACCAGCACCGCGGTGGCGATGCTCGCCGCCCCGGCCTCGCGGCAGTAGTCGAGGATGGCGGCGAGCGTCGCGCCCTCGTCGAGGATGTCGTCGACGATCACCACGTGCCGACCCGCCATGGGGATCTCCGGCGAGACGCGCCAGAACAGCTCGCCGCCGCGCAGGCCGCCGCGGTAGCGGGTGGCGTGCAGGTAGTCGACCTCGAGCGGGAAGCCGAGCCGGGTCAACAGGTGGCCGGTGGTGATCAGGCCGCCGTTCATCACGCAGTAGAAGACCGGCAGCTTGTCGCCGAGGTCGCGGGTGATCTCGTCGGCCATGCGGTCCAGGGCACGCTCGACCTCGTCCTGGGAGATCAGGCAGTCGGCATTGTCCATGATGTCGCGCATGTCGGAGAGCGACTGGTGAACATCGGCGTCGAGTTTGGGCATCGGATATCGGCTCGCGGTCGGCGTGTGGAGGTAGAACTGTCGGGGAGCCACCAGGGCGCCTGGCCTCAGTGGGCCGCCATGGCTTCCAGGCGGGCATGCACGCGGCGCCAGCGGGAGAGCGCCCCCAGGGCGGCGAGGTCGGGCCGGGCGCGGCCGTAGCGCAGCTTGAGCAGGCGCCGGGAGACTCTCCCCTGGCAGGCATCGAGCACTTCCAGCGCCGCGGCGCGGTCGTTGCACACCAGCAGCATGTCGCAGCCGGCGGCCAGGGCCGCCTGGGCGCGCTCGGCGGGGGATCCGGCCGTATGGGCACCGGCCATGCTCAGGTCGTCGGAGAAGATCACGCCCTTGAACCCCAGGCTCTCGCGCAGCATCCCCAGCCAGGCCCGGGAGAAACCGGCCGGGCGAGGATCGAAGGCGGAATAGACCACATGGGCCGGCATCACCGCGTCGAGGCGTGAGGCCAGCGCGGCGAAGGGCACCAGGTCGTGGCGGCGCAGCTCGTCGAGCGGTCGCTCGTCCACCGGCAGCGCGTGGTGGGAGTCGGCCGCCACCCCGCCGTGGCCCGGGAAGTGCTTGGCCACCGCCACCATGCCGGCCTCGTGCAACCCCGCGACGAAGGCGCCCCCCATCGCCGCCACGGCCTGGGGATCGGCGGAGAAGCTGCGATCGCCGATCACCGTGGAGAGCCCGCCGTCGACGTCCAGCACCGGAGCGAAACTGAGATCGAGGCCACAGGCCGCCATCTCCATGCCGAGCAACCAGCCGGTGTCCTGGCAGAGGCGAACGGTCACCTCCGGCAGCGCGGGGAAGTCGCGCCCCAGCCGCCCCATGGCGGGCAGACGGGTGACCCCGTCGCGCAGGCGCTGCACCCGCCCCCCCTCCTGGTCGATCGCCAGCAGCAGTTCGGGACGGACCCGGCGGATCTCGCTGCACAGCGCGCGGACCTGGTCAGCCGACTCGGTGTTGCGGGCGAACAGGATCACGCCGCCGACCTCCGGGCGCGCGAGCAGTTCGCGCTCGTCGCGTGTCAGGCGAGGCCCTTCCAGATCCAGCATCACCGGGCCGAGGGTCTGGGTCATGGTCGTGCTCCTTGGCGTGGAAGGGGGCAGATTCTAGACCAAAGTCACCCGCCGGGACAGCCGCGGCGGGTGGCTCAGCCAAGGGTATTGCAGGCCGCCCTCCTCATCGACCTGTACCCGGCGCCCCTCGTCAAGTCCAACTGCGATTGTCCTGGAGGCTCCGCTCAATCGTGCAGCCACACCGGCGTGCCGGGGACGGCCAGCGCGAAGACGGCCAGCAGGTCGGCATCGCGCAGGCGGATGCAGCCGTGGGAGCGGGCCTCGCCCATGGGCTGGTCGGGCGGTGTGCCGTGCAGATAGATATAGCGGCGCTGGGAGTCGACGTCACCCCCGCGGTTGTGGCCGGGCTCGAGGCCGCACAGCCAGAGGATACGGGTCAGGATCCAGTCGCGCCCCGGGTGGCCGGCGGCCAGCGCCGGCGAGAACACCTCGCCGGTGGGACGACGACCGCGGAACACGGCGCCGGGCGGCTCGCCGGCTCCGATGGCGGCGCGCACGTAGTGCCAGCCCAGTGGGGTCTGGCCGCTGCCCTCGCGCTGCCCGGTGCCGGCGGCCCCGGTGGAGACCGGGTAGTCGGCCAGTGGCTCGCGCTCGCGCCACACCACCAGCCGCTGAGCGGTGGTATCGATCTCGAGCCAGTGGCCCCGCGCGGGAGGCAGATCGTCGAGCCGCGGGGTGCGCATCAGCTCGCCTCGGCCCTGGGCTGGGCGGGCTCGGGCAGCGGCGCGTTCATCGCCGCCACCACCACGGGACGCAGGCGACGGATCAGATCACGCACCGAGGTATGCTCGCCGTAGTCCTTCTCGGCGATATCGCGCAGCGCATCGAGCCCCGAGAGGGTGAAGATGACGGTACCCAGCACGAAGTGCAGCCGCCAGAAGCGTTCGACATCGGGCAGGTCCGGGGTGGCCAGGCGCACCAGCTCGCTGAAGCGGGTGAAGACGCTGCCGTACTCCTCCTGGATATGGCGGCGCAGGTGGCCCTGGGCCTGGCTGTAGGCGAGCCCGAGCAGCCGCATGAACACCTTGAGGCTGTTGCGCTCGGCCGGCACCTCGAGCACGGTGCGGGCCATGGTCTCGAGCAGCACCTCGAGGGGGATCACCTGCCCCGCATAGTGGGCCTCGAGCTCGTCCAGGGCGAGGTGGAAGCGCTCGGTGAAGGGGTCCAGATAACGGGAGAAGACGGCCTGGATCAACGACTTCTTGGAGCCGAAATGGTAGTTGACAGCCGCCAGGTTGACCCTGGCCTTGCTGGTGATGTTGCGCAGCGACGTTTCGGCGAAGCCGCGCTCAGCGAACAGCACCTCGGCCGTATCGAGGATCCGCGTGACGGTATCGGTCTGGGCCATGAGCGATGACATCCTGATTGGAAACAGTTGTTTTAAACGTAACAGGATTGTACGTCAGCCAAGCCCTCCCCCTCAACGCTAAACCGACCAGCGGTGTTTCAAACGCATCCCGGGATTGCCGGCCTTTTACTGGATGAACTTCCATGCTGTATACTTGACCAATGCCAGGATGATCCGGACTCCCGATCGCCCCCCACCGCCACCCGGAGGCCGTATGACACGCCCCCTGACCCCGCGCCAGCAGAACGTCCACGACTTCATCGTCAAGACCATCAGCGAGCTGGGCTACCCGCCGACCCGTGCCGAGATCGCCCGGGCCTTGGGCTTCCGCTCCCCCAACGCCGCCGAGGAGCACCTGCGGGCCCTGGAGCGCAAGGGGGTGATCCGCATGATTCCCGGCACCTCCCGTGGCATCCGCCTGCCCGCCCAGGAGCCCGAGGCCCCCGAAGGTGACACGACCGCCCCCCAGGGGTTGCCGATCATCGGCGAGGTGGCCGCGGGTAGTCCGATCCTGGCCGCCGAGCATATCGATCGTTACTGCCCGCTGCCTCCGGAGTTCTTCACTCCCCGCGCCGACTATCTGCTCAAGGTGCGCGGCCTGTCGATGAAGGACGTGGGCATCCTCGAGGGCGATCTGCTCGCCGTGCACCGCACCGACCGGGTACGCGACGGCCAGATCGTAGTCGCACGCCTCGAGGACGAGGTGACGGTGAAGCGCTTCCACCGTCACGGCCATCGGGTCACGCTCGCGGCCGAGAACGCCGACTTCGCCCCCATCGTGGTCGACCTGCGCCAGCATGAGCTGGAGATCGAGGGTATCGGGGTTGGGGTGATCCGCGGTGGTAATGGCCAGGCCCTCGGCTGAGCGCAAGATCCTGCACGCCGACTGCGACTGCTTCTACGCCGCGGTGGAGATGCGCGACGATCCGAGCCTGCGCGACATCCCGCTGGCGATCGGCGGTAGCCGCGAGAAGCGCGGGGTGATCGCCACCTGCAACTACCCGGCCCGGGCGTTCGGCATCCATTCGGCGATGCCCACCGCCCGGGCGCTGCGGCTCTGTCCGCAGCTGACCCTGCTGCCCGGCGACTTCGAGCGTTACCGCGAGGTCTCGCGCCGGATCCAGGCGATCTTCCACGAGCTCACGCCCCTGGTGGAGCCGCTCTCGCTGGACGAGGCCTTCCTCGACGTCACCGCGGTCGAGCGCTTCTCCGGCAGCGCCACCTGGATGGCCCGCTGGCTCAAGCAGGAGTGCCTGGCCCGCACCGGCATCACCGTCTCGGTGGGCGCGGCACCCTCGAAGTTCCTGGCCAAGATCGCCAGCGACTGGGACAAGCCCGACGGCCTCACGGTGATCCCGCCGGCGCGGGTCGACGACTTCGTCAGGTCCCTGCCGGTCAAGAAGCTGCACGGCGTCGGGCCGGCCACCGGGGCGCGGCTCGATGCCCTGGGCATCGCCACCTGCGAGGAGCTGCGCGAGCTACCGCTGGAGCGCCTGCTCGAGGAGTTCGGCAAGTTCGGGCGGCGGCTGTTCGAACTCTCCCGCGGTATCGACGAGCGCGAGGTGCGCGTCGAACGGGAGCGCAAGTCGATCAGCGCGGAGACCACCTTCGAGCGCGACCTGCCGGACCTGGCGAGCTGCCGGTCCGCCCTGGCATCGCTGTGCGAACGCCTCGAGGCGCGCCTGGCCCGCCACGGCCACCCACCGCTGGCGGGGATCTTCGTCAAGGTGCGCTTCGACGACTTCAGTCTCACCACCCTGGAGCACCGCGGCCTGTTGCCCACGCCGGAGAGCTATGCCCGCCTGCTCGAGCAGGCCTGGGCCAGGGGCCACCGCCCGGTGCGGCTGCTCGGCGTCGGCGCCCGCCTGGTGCCCGAGGCCCAGCGGCGCCAGCTGGTCCTGCCCATCGAGTGAGCCCCTGGGGAAACTGGCGCCGACCCAGGCTACTTGGTATCGATATAGCGGTGGTCGTTGAAGGTCGCCACCCAGTCGGGGTGGTAGACCAGCAGGATGCTCAGCAGCATCCCGGTGATGAAGGCCTCGGAGGGCATCAGCAGCGGCAGGAAGCGGGCATACTCGAGCGCCTGATGCATGACCTCGGGGTCATTGGCCCCCAGGGCCATCAGGCCCACCGCCGAGAGCCCCGCCGCCAAGGTGGCGAGCGCGGTGCCGAAGAAGCCGCAGACGAACAGGAAGACCATCAGGTGGTCCGGCAGCCGCCGGTCGACGAGCCGCCAGACCAGCACCATCACCAGCGCCGGGACCACCCCGGTGACCAGCAGGTTGACGCCGAGCAATGGCCAGGCGACCCGGCCCAGCACGACCATCGCCAGGTTGACCAGCAGACAGGAGAGCAGCGCCAGCGGTGCCTTGAACACCAGGGTCAGCAGGGCCGTGAACATCAGGTGCAGGGTCAGCCAGTCCACCGCCTGGGCGCGCAGCTGCCACAACAGCGTGACGGCCACGGTGGCCGCCAGCCAGCGATGCTGCAGGGCGTGGTCGGCGAGCAGGGCCCGCCAGGGGCGCTGGGCCAGCGCCAGGCCGACCACCCCCAGCGCCACCAGGGAGGCGACCAGCAGCAGCCAGGGCGAAATCACGAGTGCTGCGAATGTCATCGCGGCCCTCCGTCAGGCGAACACCACCGTCTTGTTGCCGTGTATCAGTACCCGGTCCTCCAGGTGCCAGCGCAGCCCGCGCGCGAGCACCGCCTTCTCCACGTCGCGGCCGAAGCGCACCAGGTCACCCGGCGTGTGGCAGTGGCTGACCCGGTGGATGTCCTGCTCGATGATCGGGCCGGCGTCCAGTTCCTCGGTGACGTAGTGGCAGGTGGCACCGATCAGCTTGACGCCGCGCTCATGGGCCTGGTGATACGGCTTGGCCCCGGCGAAGGAGGGCAGGAAGCTGTGGTGGATGTTGATCACCCGGCCGGCATAGCGCTCACAGAGCGCCGGCGGCAGGATCTGCATGTAGCGGGCCAGCACCACGCTGTCGGCACTCGCCTCCTCGACCCGGCGCTGCACCTCGGCGAAGGCGCCGGTCTTGTCACCGGGGGGCACCGGCACGTGGTGGTAGGGGATGCCGTGCCACTCCACCAGGCCGCGCTGATCCTCGTGATTGGAGATCACGCAGGGGATGTCGCAGTCGAGTTCGCCGGCCGTCCAGCGGTAGAGCAGGTCCACCAGGCAGTGGGACTCCCGGGAGACCATCAGCACCACCCGCGGCCGGCGCCGGGTATCGGTCAGGGCCCACTGCATCTCGAACTCTCGTGCCACCGGGGCGAACGCCTCGCGCAGGGCCGCCGCGTCCATCCCGATGGAGTCGGCGAGGATCTCGTAGCGCATGAAGAAACGGCCGGCCTGCAGGTCGGAGTGCTGGCTGGCCTCGGTGATCGAGCCGCCGTGACCGGCGATGAAGCCGGAGACCCGGGAGACGATCCCCACGCGGTCGGGGCAGGAAACCACCAGGCGATAATAGTGTGACATCGAATGACCGTCGCTGGCTGAACACAATCGGGAAGAGGACGGCATTGTAACGAAAGCGGCGGCCGCCGGCACGGCCCCTTCGTTGTGACCCCTGGCGGCGATCCCGTATAGTGAAGTGCATACTTTCCACGGTTTGCACCCTCCCGATGCCCCAGCCTCGTGTCCAGATTCGCCCTCGCCGCCGCCCTCCCCTGCACTTCCTGCCCCTCGGCGGCTGCGGCGAGATCGGCATGAACCTGAGCCTCTATGGCGTCGAGTCGCACTGGATCGCGGTGGACTGCGGCATGATGATCCGCCAGGACCTGCCCGACAGCCCGCTGCAGGTTCCCAACCTGGACACCCTGGTGAGGCTCGGCATCACCCCCAAGGCGCTGATCATCACCCATGGGCACGAGGACCATATCGGTGCGGCCGCCTGGCTATGGCCGACCTGGGGATGCCCGATCCACGCCACCCCACTGGCCGCGGGCCTGCTGCGCCTCAAGTTCGCCGCGCGTGGCCTCGCCACCGATGCCATCCGGGTCATCGAGCCGGGCGAGGCCCTGGAGTGCGGCCCCTTTACCCTGCGCTACCTGCCGCTGACCCACTCGATTCCCGAGAGCTGCGCACTGCTGGTCGCCACCGGCGACCACCGGGTGCTGCACACCGGCGACTGGAAGCTCGATCCCGAGCCGCTGATCGGCGCACCGGTGTCCGCCTCGACCTTCCGGGCCATCGCGCCGGTGGACCTGGTGGTGGGCGACTCGACCAATGCACCGCTGCCCGGCCATTCGCGCAGCGAGGGCGAGGTCGCCGTGGCCCTGGAACGCGCCATCGCCCGTTGCGAGGGACGCGTGGTGGTCTCCTGCTTCGCCAGCAACCTGGCCCGGGTGCTGGCCATCGGCCGCGCCGCCCAGCGCTGTGGCCGGCGGGTCAGCCTGATGGGACGTGCCATGGAGCGCATGGTGGGGGTGGCCCGCGGGCTCGGCTACCTCGACGACTTCCCGCCGCTGGTGCCGGTGAGCGACCTGGGCTATCTGCCGGCGCAGGAGGTGCTGGTGATCGCCACCGGCAGCCAGGGCGAGCCCCGCGCCGCGCTGCATCGCCTGGCCCGGGGGCGCCATCCGACCTTCGAGCTGGGCCACGGCGACAGCGTGATCTTCTCGGCCAAGGCGATCCCCGGCAACGAGCTGCTGATCCAGCGGCTCAAGGCGGGCCTCGAGCACCTCGGCGTCGCGCTGCTCGACGAATTCAATCACCCCGAACTGCACGCCTCCGGACACCCGGCCCAGGACGAACTGCGCACCTTCTACGGCTGGGTGAAGCCCGGGCACCTGCTGCCGGTGCATGGCGAGCCCCGCCACCAGCAGGCCCACCAGGCACTGGCCGAGACGCTGGGCATCCGCGCGCCCTTGATCCCGGCCAACGGCGACCTGATTCGCCTGGATGGCGACGGCCTGATCCTGGAGGCCCGCCACCCGCAGCCGCCCTGCATCGTCAGTCAGGACGCGGTGACGCCGCTAGCCGGCCTGGCCGGCGAGACGAATCGCGCACGCCATGGCAGCCTCTACCTGGCACTTTCGGTCACCGCCACCGAAGCGCGCGGCTGGACACGCATCGGCCGACTGATGCTCGATGCGAGCGAAACCGGCCACCTCGATGAGGACGCCTTCACCGACTGGCTCGACATGCAACTGCTGGAGCTGCATGCCGAGACCCTGGCCGAGCTGCGCCTGGCACTGCAGCCGAAACTGCTGGCCTGGTTCGCCGATCACCTGCGCCGCGTCCCGGCAATTCACCTGCAGATCCTGGCGGTGGAGGCCCCCAGCCTGAGCGACCTCGACTGAGCGTGCCGACGCCCGGTCCCCACCTGACGCCCTGAAATGCCGAGAGGCGAACCCGAAGGTTCGCCTCTCTTGGTCCTGCTTCTCTTGCCGGCGTGTTCCCTCAACCCTTGCCGATCGAGGTGATGTCGCTTACGACATCTCTTATGCCAGTCTCAAGCCTTGCTGGTCTTGCCGGCCTTGCTGGCGTTCTTGGGTGGACGACCGCGCTTGCGGCGCGGCTGTTCGGACACCAGGTCGTCGAGCGAAAGGCCGGCGTCGTTGATCGCCTCGCGAATCTCGGCCAGCTTGCGCTCCTTCTGCGCTTCCTCTTCCTGACGGTGCAACTCTTCATCCTTCTTCTGCTCGATGACCTCACCGATCACCTCTGCCAGCTTATGGAGCTGTTCCATGCTCAACTGGCGTGCCGCGGCGCGAGCCACGTTCTTGTTGCGAGCGATGCGCTCCAGGGATTCGCTGGACATTGGCCCCCTCCATGCCGAATTAACGAAAAGGTTACTCATGACACTGTACGTCAAAAGTATATGCACACTTCGGGTCTTGGCAAGAAAATACGTGCAATTATTTTCGTCGAACTGCCGGACAATGGTTGTCAGTCCTCGACAGGATCCCGACACGAAGACGGCGCCAACCTGGCGCCGTCTCGATAGGGGAAGCGAATGAATTCGACGTTCAGCCACCGGTCATGTTCATGAAGCGCACCACCTGGACATCGCCGTCGGTGGTGAAGTGATGGCGCTCCGGCTTGAGTGCCATGGCCGCGACGATGCGTTCCTTGAGGATCTCGATATCGCCCGGATGACGCCGCAGCACCTCGCGCAGGTCCACCGAGTGCTCGTTGCCGAGACAGAGCAGCAGGCGCCCTTCCACGGTCACCCTGACCCGATTGCAGGTGGCGCAGAAATTGTGGCTGTGGGGTGAAATGAAGCCGACGCGGGTGTCGCTGTCGGGCATGCGGAAATAGCGCGACGGGCCCAGGGTGGTCTCGGTGGTGGGGATCAACTCGTGGCGCGTCTCGATGAGTGCCTGCACGTCGTCGCTGGAGCAGTAGGTCTCGCCTCGACTATGGTCCGAGACGTCCCCCAACGGCATCTCCTCGATGAAGCTGATGTCGAGCCCTTCCCGGCGGGCGAAGTCGACCAGATCGATCACCTCGTCGTCGTTGCGCCCCTTGAGGACCACCGCATTGAGCTTGATACGCTCGAAGCCGGCGTCCTGAGCGGCGTGGATTCCCTCGATCACCTTGGCCAGCTCACCGGTACGGGTCAGGCGACGGAAGCGTTCGGGATCCAGCGAATCGAGGCTGATGTTGAGCCGCTCGAGCCCGGCCCGGCGGAGACGATGGGCATACTTGCCAAGGCCCGCACCGTTGGTGGTCATGGCGAAATCCCGGAGTCCCGGCAACGCGCCGATGTCCTCGACCAGGCGGTCGATATCGCGACGCACCAGGGGCTCGCCGCCGGTCAGGCGCACCTTCTCCACCCCGAGTTCGATGAAGGCCCGCGCCACCAGCGCCAGCTCCTCCAGGGTCAGCACCTGGGCGCGGGGCAGGAAGGTCATCTCCTCGCTCATGCAGTAGACGCAACGAAAATCACAGCGATCGGTGACCGAGATGCGCACGTAGCGCACCCGCCTGCCGAAGTCGTCGATCAGCTCATCGGGTAGTGCCATCGTCATGTCTCCCAGCGGTGGGCATCCGCGTGATCCGAATCACGCTCGGCAACCCAGTAATCGCCGTCGGTGGCGTGTTCCTTCTTCCAGAACGGGGCGCGGGTCTTGAGATAATCCATGATGAAGTCGCAGGCTTCGAAGGCGGCACGCCGATGGGCACTGGCGACCACCACCAACACGATAGGGTCTCCGGGGGCGAGCCGTCCAACCCGATGGATCACGCGCACCCCATCGAGCGACCATCGCGCCTCGGCTTCCGTCACGATATCGTCGAGGGCCGCTTCTGTCATGCCGGGGTAATGCTCGAGGGTCAAGGCCGTGACCTCGGGCCGTTCGTTGAAGTCACGTACCAGTCCGGTGAAGCTGACCACGGCACCGATATCGGTGCGCCCGGCCAGCAGCGCCTGCTGTTCGACGCCCGCGTCGAAGGGCGCCTCCTGGACACGAATCATGTTCAGCCTCCGGTCACCGGGGGAAAGAAGGCGACCTCGTCCTCGTTGGTGATCGGCGTATCGTCGGCGGACATCACCTGATTGACCGCACACAGTACTCGCCCCTCGTCGAGCAGGGAGTAGCGGGAATCGAGCGCCTTCAGTGCCGCCTTGAGGCCTGCCACATCGGCACTCGGCAGGCTGTCGAACGGCACCGAAAGATCGCCGACACCGAGCCGCTCACGCAACTCGGCCAGGCACTTGACCCGCACACAGGGCGAGGCGGTGTCGCAACGGTTGCCCACCGAGACCTCGCCGGCACTGCCTTCGCCGGTGACGATGGGGGCGACCGGTGCGACGGCGGCGTCGCCACGGCGATAGTCCCCCGAGCGTCCGCCGCTCTTGGTGTCGAGGTGGATGCCGCCGATCTCCATCTCCTTGTCCACCGCCTTGCACATGTCGTACAGGGTCAGGCAGGCCACGGAGACCGCGGTCAGCGCCTCCATCTCGACGCCGGTACGGCCGTTGAGGCGGCAGGTCGCGGTGACCTCGACACAGGAGGCGGCCTCGTCGAGGCGGAAGTCGATGGCCACCTTCGACAGCGCCAGGGCATGGCAGAGCGGGATCAGCTCGTGGGTCCGCTTGGCGGCCTGGATGCCGGCGATGCGCGCGGTGGCCAGCACGTCACCCTTGGGCAGGCCGCCCTCGGCGAGCAGCGCCAGGGTCGCCGGCTGCATCTGGATGCGTCCCGAGGCACTCGCCTCGCGCCGGCTCTCCGGCTTGTCGGCGACGTCGACCATATGGGCTTCGCCGCGGGCGTTGAGATGGGTCAGTGACATGGAAAGCGCCTCATGGAAGTCGATGAAGAGGATGGACGGTGACTGCCTCGCCGGGCGCGGCGACCTCGCGGTCGGCGGCGAGCTCGATCAGACAGTTGGCCTTGACCATGGAAGAGAGGATGCCCGATCCCTGGGCGCCGGTGCTGGCGACCGTGAGTCGCCCCCGGCCGTCGCAGCGGTAGATGCCGCGCAGATAGTCGACGCGCCCGACGCGGCTCTTGAGCTCATGCTCGGCCAGCGCGGTGAGGGTCGCCGGTTGCCAGGCGTCACGCCCCAGCAGGCGGGCCATCAAGGGTGCCACGAACCGCAGGAAGGTGACCATCACCGCCACCGGGTTGCCGGGCAACCCCAGGAAGGGCACGCCGCGCTCGCCCAGGCGACCGCAGGCCAGGGGACGCCCCGGCCGGATGGCGATGCGCCAGAAGCCGAGTTCACCGATCTCGGCGAGGGCCGCTCGGGTGAAATCGGCTTCGCCCACCGAGACGCCGCCGCTGGTGATCACCAGATCGGCCTGGTTCGCGGCGCTGTCCAGGGCGGCGACCAGGGCGGCCCGGTCATCGGGCAGGATGCCGAGATCGAGGACCTCGCCGCCCTGTTCCGCCACCAGGGCCCGGAGGGTGAAGCGGTTGGCATCGTAGATGCCGGCCGGGGGCAGTGGCTCACCCGGCGCGGTGACTTCGTCACCGGTGGAGAAGATCGCCACCCGTGGCCGGCGAATCACCCTCGCCTCGGCCAACCCCAGGGAGGCCAGCAGGCCGAGCTCCGCCGCCGACAGCCGGGTACCGGCGGCCAGCGCCGGCGCCCCGCGGGCGATGTCCTCGCCGGCCCGGCGCACGTTCTGGCCACGCCGGACGCGCTCGGGGTGCTCGACGACCACCCGCTCATCGTCCAGCACCGCGAGCTGCTCCTGCATGATCACGGTATCGGCGCCCGGCGGCAGCGGCGCCCCGGTGGTGATGCCCAGGCACTCGCCCGGCGCCAGCGGGGTCGCGTGGCGCCGCCCGGCGAACAGCCGGCCGACCCGCCGCCAGCTCTCGGGCCGGGGGCCCGACGCCGGCCAGGCCAGGGCGATGCCGTCCATGGCGGCGTTGGTGCTCTGGGGCACGTCGAGGGGCGAGGTGATCGCCTCGGCGAGGACCCGGCCGTGCAGCGCGTCCAGCGCCACCGACTCGGCCGGCAGCGGCCCGGCGACCAGTTCGGCCAGCGCCGCGCCGGCCTCCTCCACCGAGAGCATCCGTTCGCCGAGATCGAAGCAGGAGAGCGTCATCTCGTCGTCTCCGCCGCGGTCTCGCGCGGGAACCGCTCCCCCGGCCAGCGCGACGGCCAGGCGGCGATCCAGGCGGTGATGGCTTCGAGATCGTTGAGGTCCAGCGCCTCGACGCCTTCGGGCAGCGCCAGCGGCGAGTCGCTCGCCACCGCCTTGACCCAGGGATCCTCGGCCACCCGCAGCGACTTGCCGACCTCGGGACGATAGAGCTCCAGCTTGGGCAACGGCCAGGCCTTGAAGCCCTCCACCAGCACCAGGTCCGGCGCCTGGAGTCGCACCATCTCGACCAGTTGCCCCAGGTCGGGTTCGTCGCGGCCCGGGGTCTCCATCATCAACGCCAGCCGCGCCCGGGAGGCCACCAGCATCGGCGCCGCCCCCGCCTGGCGCAGGCGGTAGCTGTCCTTGCCGGGCTGGTCGACGTCGAAGCCATGGTGGGCGTGCTTGATCACCGCGACGCGCAGCCCGCGTTCGCCGAGCCGCGGCAGCAGCCGCTCGAGCAGGGTCGTCTTGCCGGTACCGCTCCAGGCGGCGATGCCCAGCAGCGGCAGGCGCTCGTCGAGGTTCAGCCTCTGATGACGGGTCTGGCTCATGAGGTCGGGGACTCCTTGTGCGCCCGGTGCGACACGACCTGCTCCAGGCGCCGCTTCTCGTCGTCGGTGTTGAGGTTGGCGAAGGCCCCGGGACAGTCGGAGAAGTCCACCTCGCACCAGGCATGGCGGGCGTACCAGCGGTCGATCTTGCGCTCGCCGGCGGCCAGGGCCGCGGCCAGGTCGTCGGCCAGGGCGGTGCGCAGCAACGCCACCACCGGGTGCAGCCGCTCGCCGTCGTGGGCCACGGCGATATCGGCCCCTCCGACACCCGCCACCAGCCGCGCGACCAGGTCGCCGGGCAGTGCCGGGCTGTCGCAGGGCGCCACCACCAGCCAGGGTGTGGTAGCGGCACGCAGGCCACTGTAGATGCCCATCAGCGGCCCCTGGAAACCGTCCTCGGCATCGATGATCACCCGATCGGCCAGCGCCCGGTAGGCATCGAGATGGCGGTTGGCGTTGATCATTACCTCGGCCACCCGCCCCTCCAGGCGCTCGATGACATGGGCGACCAGCGGGCGCCCGGCGAAGGGCTCGAGCCCCTTGTCGCGCCCGCCCATGCGGCGCCCCTGGCCGCCGGCCAGGATCATGCCGCTGAGTTCGCCTTGCGTGATCATGGGCTCTCCTGCTCTCCCGGATTCGTTATCGAGTGTTGCAATCCCCCATGATGCCTGAGCCGGGCGGGTGGTGCCATGTCACCGGGCGCCGCTCCTGATGCCGATCAAGACGTCGGCTTATCGCCGGCCGGCCGAGCGGGTATCATGGTGTCAAGGATCTTCAACGATCATAGCTCCCCAGACGACAGGACAGCCGATGCAAGGATTCGATGTGGGGTCTCGCCTGCGCCAGCTGCGCAACGCCCGCGGCCTCTCCCAGCGCGAACTGGCCAAGCGAGCCGGCGTCACCAACAGCACCATCTCACTGGTCGAGCAGAACAGCGTCAGCCCCTCGGTGAGCTCGCTGAAGAAGATTCTCGATGCCCTGCCGGTATCGATCAGCGCCTTCTTCGCCGGCGACGAGCTGAGCCAGCCGCGCCCCTTCTATCCGGCCGACGAGCTCACCGAGATCGGCGACGGCCATCTCTCCTGGCGGCTGGTGGCGGCCAGGCGCCCCGACCGCAGCATGTCGATCATCCATGAGCGCTACCCCCCCGGTGCCGACACCGGCGAGGAGATGCTCGAGCACGAGGGCGAGGAAGGCGGGGTGGTGATCTCGGGGACCGTCGAGATCACCGTGAACGGCGAAGCCGCGGTGCTCGGCGCGGGCGATGCCTACTACTTCGACTCCCGCCTGCCCCACCGCTTCCGCAACGTGGGCGAGACGGAGTGCGTGATCGTCAGCGCCAACACCCCGCCGACCTTCTCGGACGGCGGGCAGGAGCTGCATCACGCCTGAGGGTCATTCGTCCTCGTCGGCGCCGGGCAGGACCCAGTTGAGCACGATGCCCACCAGGGCGGCGAGGCTGACCCCCTGCAGGGTGAACTGGCCGCCACCGAACTGCATGCCGCCGATACCGAACACCAGGATCAGCGAGACCACCACCAGGTTGCGCGGCGCGGTCAGCGAGTGGCCGGCGCGCACCAGGGTGTTCATGCCGACCACGGCGATGGAGCCGAACAGCAGCGTCATGATGCCACCCATCACCGGGCCGGGGATGGTCTGCAGCAGCGCGCCGAGCTTGGCGACGAAGGCCAGGCCGATGGCGATGCAGGCCGCCACCACCATGATCTTCGGGTTGAAGGCCCGGGTCAGGGTCACCGCCCCGGTGACCTCGGAGTAGGTGGTGTTGGGCGGGCCGCCGAACAGCGCCGCGGCGGAGGTGGCCAGGCCGTCGCCCAGCAGGGTGCGGTGCAGGCCGGGCGTCTCCAGGTAGTTGCGACGGGTCACCGAGCCGATGGCGACCATGTCGCCGATATGCTCCACCGCCGGGGCGATGGCCACCGGGATCATGAACAGGATCGCCGCCCAGTGGAAGCTAGGCGCGGTGAACTCGGGGATCGATACCCAGGCGGCCTCGTCGACCGACGTGAAGTCCACCACGCCCATGGCAAGCGCCAGCGCGTAGCCGGTGGCGATCCCGCCCATGATCGGGATGAGTCGCAGCAGGCCACGGCCGAATACCGCCAGCACCAGGGTCACCAGCAGGCTGGCCATGGAGAGGAAGATCGCCGGGCCATAGCCGATATGCTCGCTGGTCTCGCCGGTGGCCATGCTCACCGCCACCGGCGCCAGCGCCAGGCCGATCACCATGATCACCGGCCCCACCACCACCGGTGGCAGCAGCCGGTGCAGCCAGACGGTCCCCTTGAGGCGCACCGCCTGGGAGATCGCCACGTAGACCAGGCCGGCGGCGAAGAGCCCGCCGAGGGTGGCGGAGACCCCGAAGCTCGCCACCGAGCCCTGGATCGGCGCGATGAAGGCGAACGACGAGGCCAGGAACACCGGCACCGTGACCCGGGTCACGCCGTGGAAGAGCAGCGTGCCGATGCCGGCGGTGAACAGCGCCACGCTGGGGTCGAGACCGGTGAGCAGCGGCACCAGCACCAGGGCGCCGAAGGCCACGAAGAGCATCTGGGCCCCGGTCAGCAGGGTCTTGAGCGGGGAGTCGACCGGCACCCGGGCCGCCGCGCTTGAATCCGTCATGCGGAATTCTCCGTATTGTCGCCAGTGATGTCGCAAGCGATGGATGAGATGACAAAGAGAACGCCCCCGGATCGGCAATCTCGGGGGCGTCGGCTGGCGCAGCCAGGTTCCTGCCAGGAATCAGCGGGTGCCGAAGATCTTGTCACCCGCATCGCCGAGCCCCGGCACGATATAGCCGTGCTCGTCGAGGTGGTCGTCCACCGCGGCGGTGTAGATCTCGATCTCCGGGTAGGCCTCCTGCACCCGCTTGATGCCTTCCGGGGCCGCCACCAGCACGATCACCTTCATCTGCTGGCAGCCGCGATCGCGCAGCATGTCCAGGGTCGCGACCATGGTGCCACCGGTCGCCAGCATCGGGTCGATGACGATCGCCAGGCGCTCGTCGAGATCGTTCGCGAACTTGGCGAAATAGGGCACCGGCTCCAGGGTCTCCTCGTCACGGTAGAGGCCCACCACGCTGACCCGGGCGCTGGGGATCAGGTCGGTGACGCCGTCGAGCATGCCGAGCCCGGCACGCAGGATCGGCACGATGGTGACCTTCTTGCCCTTGAGCAGCTGCACCGGAATGGGCTGCCCGCTCCAGCCATCGATCTCCTGGGTCTCGAGCTCCAGGTCCTGGGTCGCTTCGTAGGTGAGCAGCTTGGCCAGCTCGCCCGCCAGCTCGCGGAAGCTCTTGGTACTGATGCCGGCCTCGCGCATCAGGCCCAACTTGTGCTGGACCAGCGGATGGTGGATGGCGTGAACGCTCATGGCAGGAACCTCTTGGCGGCAATGGATCGGGGGCGACCTTCGTCGGAGGGACGGCACCGACAAATTGCGCGTCATTTTACCCGTATCGCTCCGTGAGGTTAAGGCGCATCGCTCTCGTCGCTCGGGGCTGATCCGTCGACAGGTCTACGAGGAGGCGCTATGAACCCCTCCCTGGGCGCTACCTTCGCCATCCATGGCGAAGGACCTCCTCTACGACCTGTCCCCGGCGCCCCTTATCATGTTCAGCTGCGATTACCTTGGCCCTCGTCGGAACCTTCAGGCAGCTGCCAGTCGATCGGCGTGCGGCCGCGCTCGACCAGGTAGGCATTGGCCCGGGAGAAGTGGTGGTTGCCGAAGAAGCCACGGTGCGCCGAGAGCGGCGAGGGGTGCGGCGACTCCAGCACCAGGTGACGAGAGGTGTCGACCAGCGCCTTCTTCTGCCGGGCATGGCTGCCCCACAGCAGGAATACCGAGGGCTCGGCGTGCTCGTTGACCGTGGCGATGGCGCGGTCGGTGAAGGCCTCCCATCCCTTGCCGCGGTGCGAGCCGGCATTGCCCTGCTCCACCGTCAACGAGGTATTCAGCAGCAGCACCCCCTGGCGCGCCCAGTGCTCGAGGCAGCCGTGGTTCACCGGCCGGAAGCCGACATCCGCAGCCAGTTCCTTGTAGATATTGACCAGCGAGGGCGGCACGGGAACCCCGGGGCGCACCGAGAAGCAGAGGCCATGGGCCTGGTCGGGCCCGTGGTAGGGGTCCTGCCCCAGGATCACCACGCGCACCCGATCGAGCGGCGTGAGCTCGAAGGCCCGGAACCAGTTCGAGGAGTGCGGATAGATGACCTTCCTGGCCGCCTTCTCGGCGGCCAGGAAGTCGCGCAGGGCCTGCATGTAGGGGGCCTCGAACTCGGCGCCCAGCCACCGCTGCCAGCTGTCGGGAAGAGGACAGGTCATGGGTCAGCGCTTCACCTGATCGACCAGCGGCTCGACATAGGCGATGCCCATGTCCCAGGGAAACTGGATCCAGCAGTCCTGGGCCACCTCGGTGAGGTACTGGTCGACCAGGGGTCGCCCCTCGGGCTTGGCATAGACGGTGACGAAGTGCGCCTTGGGCAGCATCTCGCGCACCTTGCGCGCGGTCTTGCCGGTATCGACCAGGTCGTCGACCAGCAACCAGCCTTCGCCGTCGTGATCGACGCCCTTCATCACATCGAGCCCGCCCTGGTCCATGTGATCGTAGCTCTTGATGCAGACGGTATCGATCAACCGCACGTTGAGTTCGCGGGCGATCAGCGCGGCGGGGATCAACCCGCCCCGGGTGATGGCGACGATGCCCTTGAAATCACGCTCGATCAATCGGTGGCAGAGCTCGCGCACGTCGCGATGGAGCTGGTCCCAGGAGACGGTGAAATGCTGATGATAGCGATGGCTGCTCATGGCGGGAGACTCACTCATCCTCGGTGAAGGAACAGACCGCGAAGACCCCGAAGCCGGCCTCGCGGATGCGCTGTGCCCCGCCGAGATCCGGCAGGTCGACGATGGTGGCGGTCTCGACCACCTGCCCGCCGCTGCGGGTGATCAGCTTGGCGGCGGCCAGCATGGTGCCGCCGGTGGCGATGAGGTCGTCGACGATCAGGATGCGATCGCCCTGGCGGAAGGCGTCGGAGTGCAGCTCGACCTCGGCCTCGCCGTACTCCAGGGTGTAGGTCTCGCTGATGGTCTTGAACGGCAACTTGCCCTTCTTGCGCACCGGGACGAAGCTGCAGCCCAGTTCGTAGGCCAGTGGCGCGCCGACGATGAAGCCGCGAGCGTCGATGGCGGCGATGGCGTCGAGATCCATCTCCTGGTAACGGTGCACGAAACTGTCGATCAGCTTGCGAAAGGCCGCGCTGTTCTGCAGTAGCGGCGTGATGTCGCGGAAGTTGACCCCCGGCTGCGGCCAGTCGGGGACGGTGCGGATCACGGACTTGATGTAGTCGCCATAGATACTCATCGCGAATCTCGGTAGGTGGATGTCAGTCGAGGAACAGGAACTTCAATACAAAGAGTAGCGCCAGCACGATCACCGCCGGATTGAGATCCTTGAACCGCCCGGACAGCGTCTTGATGGCGGCATAGCTGATGAACCCCAGGGCGATGCCCTCGGCGATCGAGAAGGTCAGCGGCATGGCCAGGGCGGCGATCAGCACCGGGGCGGCGTCGGTGGGATCGTCCCAGTTGGCGTGGGCCAGGCTGCCGGCCATCAGCACCGCCACGTAGAGCAGCGCGCCGGCAGTGGCGTAGGCCGGGATGGAGCCCGCCAGGGGGGCGAAGAACAGGCTGACCAGGAAGAGCACGGCCACTACCACCGCGGTCAGCCCGGTACGCCCGCCCGAGACGATGCCCGCGGTGGATTCGATGTAGCTGGTGGTGGTCGAGGTGCCGAGCACGGCACCGGCCATGGAGGCGCCGCTGTCGGCCATCATGGCGCGCCCGAGCCGGGGCAGCTTGCCGTCCTTGTCGAGCAGGCCGCCCTTGTGCGCCACGCCCACCAGGGTGCCCGAGGTGTCGAACAGGTCGACGAACAGGAAGGCGAAGATCACGCTGAGCATGGCCACGTCCAGCGCCCCCGCCAGGTCGAGCGCCATGAAGGTCGGGGCGATGGAGGGCGGCATGGACATCAGGCCGCCGAACTCATTGTGGCCCAGGAGCATCGCCAGCACGGTGATCCCCAGGATGCCGATCATCACCGCCCCGGTGACTTTCAGATAGGCCAGCGCCGTGATCACGAAGAAGCCCAGCAGCGCGTAGATCGCCGGCGGCTGCGACAGGTCGCCGAGCGCCACGTAGGTGGCCGGGTTGGCGACCACGATGCCCGCGTTCTTCAGGGCGATCATCGCCAGGAACAGGCCAATCCCCGCGGCGATCCCCAGCCGCAGGGAGAGCGGGATCGAGTTGATGATCCACTCCCTGATCTTGAAGACACTGAGCAGGAAGAAGCAGAAACCGGAGAAGAACACCGCCCCCAGCGCGGCCTCCCAGGTGTAGCCCATGCCCAGCACCACGCCGTAGGTGAAGAAGGCGTTGAGGCCCATGCCGGGCGCCTGGGCGATCGGGTAGTTGGCCCACACGCCCATGATCAGACAGCCCACGGCCGCGGCCAGGCAGGTGGCGACGAAGACCGCGCCATAGTCCATGCCCGCCTCGGAGAGAATGCTGGGGTTGACGAAGATGATGTAGGCCATGGTCAGGAAGGTGGTGATCCCGGCAATGACCTCGGTCTTCACGTCGGTGTTGTGCTCGGCCAGCTTGAAATGGTCGTCGATGAGGCGTTTCAGCATCGTTGTCTTCCTGCGCGGGGACAGTAGCGTCGTCCGGGGTGCGAGAAAAGCCGCTCATGGTACCCAATGCCCTGTCGGGATGCGAGACGGCGGGCAACGCCATGGGGCGGCTCCATCCGCCTTATATAAGCAACCAACGGGCCATGCGCCAGCCGATCCTCCAACGCAGGCTTGACGGAATGGTCAACCCGATACCGCGTTCAGGCCCCGCGTGCGGCCAGTACCCGCTCCACGGTCTCGACGATCGCCTGGGTCTGGGGATCGATCTCGATGTTGACGACATCGCCGGGCACTCGATCGACCAGGACGGTGCGCGCCAGGGTCTCGGGAATCAGATTGACGCAGAAGCGTGGCCCCCGGGTCGCCGTGGCGGGCTTGACCTCGCCGATGGTCAGGCTGATGCCGTCCACCCCGATGTAGCCCTTGTCGAACAGAAAGCGACCCAGGGCATGGGGCAGCTCGAACCACAGACGCCGGTTGTTGGGGGCCTCGTCGAGCTCCACCAGCTCGGCCATGGCCATCACGTGGCCGGACATGGCATGGCCGCCGATCTCGTCGCCGAAACGCGCCGCCCGCTCGATATTGACGCGGTCCCCCACCCGCAACGCCCCGAGGTTGGTCAGCCTGAGGGTCTCGCGCATCAGGTCGAAGCTGATCCGCTCGCCGTCGATCGCGGTGGCCGTGAGACAGACACCGTTGTGGGCCACCGAGGCGCCGATCTCGAGCCCGTGGCGCAGGGCCTCGGGCAGCGCGACCACATGGGTGCGAAAGGCCTCGGCCTCCTCGATGGCGACCACTTCCGCCGTGCCCTGCACGATGCCTGTAAACATGGGAGCTCCTCGCTGTCGCGGCATCGGCCGCGGGATACCGGAAAGCCAGATAGTGTAGGGAATTCCCGGGCCCGGCGTCCATGCACCGACACCTCATCGGTCCGGCGATATCAGAAAATAATTCCTTCTTACCCCATATTGCAGAACGATTCTCTACAAAAGCACCCGAATAGCCGGATCATGAACCGCCATGCTTGACAGTTTTTGGCTTTGGTCTTAGTCTTCGCCCCACATTTTGATGGCGCCGATTTGTACCCGGATTGCGGGCGCCAGCGCCGCGATCGCCCTCCAGGCGACCGTGGTGTGAAGTGCAGCTAAAAGGGTGTGTCCAGCGTTGATGGCCACCCGCCAGGGTGGCCTTTTTTTTTGCCCCCGCTGCATGGCCCGCGCCGCCCGGGCGCCCTCCCCCGCGGAGGCTTCCATGATCCGACTGCACAACGTTTCCAAGACCTACTATCTCAAAGGCGGCCTCAAGGGCGGCCTCAAGAGCCGTGGCAAGGGGCGTTCCGATGCCTCACCCGGGCGAGATGCCGAGCCCAGGGTCGTCGAGGCCCTGAAGAATGTCGACCTGCACGTCCCCCAGGGGCAGATCCACGGCGTCATCGGCCTGTCCGGGGCCGGCAAGTCGACGCTGATCCGCTGCGTCAACCTGCTCGAACGCCCCACCGCCGGCTCCGTCTTCGTCGACGGCCAGGAGCTCACCGGGCTCGCCAATGGCGCCCTCCACCGGGCACGCCATCGGATCGGCATGATCTTCCAGCACTTCAACCTGCTGACCAACCGCAACGTCTTCGACAACGTGTCGCTGCCGCTGGAACTGATGGGCATGAAGCGCGCCGCGATCCGCGAGCGGGTCACGCCGCTGCTGGAGCTCGTCGGCCTGGCCGACAAGGCCGACCAGTACCCCGCCCGGCTCTCCGGCGGCCAGAAGCAGCGGGTCGCCATCGCCCGGGCGCTCGCCAGCCGCCCGCGGGTACTACTGTGCGACGAGGCCACCTCGGCACTCGACCCCCAGACCACCGGCGCGATCCTGGCGCTGCTGCGCGACATCAACCACAAGCTCGGCCTGACCATCCTGCTGATCACCCACGAGATGGAGGTGGTCAAGTCGATCTGTCACCGGGTCAGCCTGATCTCCGACGGCAAGCTGGTCGAGGAGGCCGACGTCGGGGATTTCTTCACCGCCCCGCGCACCCGGCTGGGGCGTGAGTTCCTCAACGACTTCCTGCAGCTCGAGCCACCCCGGGCGCTGATAGAACGCCTCGAGGAGACACCCGGCGACCATACCCATCCGGTGGTACGCCTGGCCTTCTCCGGCGACGCCGTGTCGACCCCGCTGATCTCGCGGCTGGCCCGGGAGTGCGGCGTCGACGTGAGCATCCTGCAGGCCAAGGTGGAGTCGATCCAGGAGCGCACCCTGGGGCTGATGATCGCCGAACTGATCGGCGCGACGCGCGAAACCGCCCGCGCCATCGACTATCTCGAAACCCATGATCTTCACGTGGAGGTGCTCGGCCATGTCCGGCGCGATGATTGACCTCATCATCAGGGCCACCCTCGACACCCTCTACATGGTAGGCGTCTCGGGGCTGATCTCGGCACTGCTCGGCGTCCCCCTCGGCGTGCTGCTCTACGTCACCCGCCCGGGCCAGGTGCTGGCCCACCCCCTGGCCAGCCAGGTGCTCGGCGCCGTGACCAACGTCGGCCGCTCGGTGCCCTTCATCATCCTGATGGTGGCGATCATCCCCTTCACGCGGATGCTCGTCGGCACCTCCATCGGTACCAACGCCGCCATCGTGCCGCTGACCATTGCCGCCATTCCCTTCGTGGCACGACTGGTGGAGGGCGCCCTCAACGAGGTGCCGCCCGGACTGGTGGAGGCCGCCCAGTCCATGGGGGCCACGCCCCGGCAGATCATCCTCAAGGTGCTGCTGCCGGAGGCCAGGGGCGGCATCATCACCGGACTGACCATCACCGTGGTGACCCTGATCAGCTATTCGGCCATGGCCGGCGCCGTGGGCGGCGGCGGCCTCGGCGACCTGGGCATCCGGTACGGCTACAACCGCTTCGATCCCACGGTGATGCTGATCACGGTGGTGATCCTGGTGGTGATGGTGCAGGGTTTCCAGATGCTCGGCGACCGCCTGGTACGGCGCACCGATCACAAGTAACTTCATCAAGGCAGAATAACCGCGGACGCCACCCAAGGAACCGCTGAACAAGCCAAATAGGCGAGCGGGATGAAGCGCAAGGCGCACGGAGCGCAGGAACCGGAGTGTAGCCTGCTACATGAGGATTCCGAGCACCGCGCAACGCAGCGATTCGCCCGCGCAGCCATTTGGCACGCAAAGGAGAATGACGACATGCAAGTGACCCTGACCCGCCTGCTCGGTGCCGCCACCCTGGCCGGCGCGGCCCTGGTGGCCGGCTGCGGCAGCGACGATGCCGACGTGAGCCGCACCATCAAGATCGGCACCGTGGCCGGCCCGGAGACCGAGGTGATGGAAGTCGCTGCCGGCATCGCCCGGGAGGAATTCGGCCTCGAGGTGGAGATCGTCGAGTTCACCGACTATGTCTCGCCCAACGCGGCACTGGCCGATGGCAGCCTGGACGCCAACGCCTACCAGCACGAGCCCTACATGCAGAGCATGGTGGAGGACCGCGGCTACGACTTCGCCGTGGCCGGCTACACCTTCGTCTACCCCATCGGCGCCTACTCCGAGAAGTACGACAGCATCGAGGAGCTGCCGGACGAGGCCATCATCGCCCTGCCCAACGACCCCTCCAACGAGGGCCGCGCGTTGATCCTGATGCACAATCTTGAGCTCATCGAACTCGCCGACCCGGAGAACCTGGAGGCCACGCCGCTGGACATCGTCGACAACCCCCACGACTACGAGTTTCGCGAGATCGAGGCCGCTCAGCTGCCGCGCGTGCTGCCCGACGTCGACATGGCCTTCATCAACAACACCTTCGCCCAGCCTGCCGGCCTGAGCCTGGACGACGCCCTGATCAAGGAGGGCCCGGAGTCACCCTACGTCAACCTGATCGCCGTGCGCGCCGGCGACGAGGAGCGCGAGGCGATCCGCCAGCTGGTCGAGGCCTACCAGACCGACGAGGTCGAGGCCAAGGCCGAGGAGCTGTTCGGGCCCCAGGCGGTTCCCGGCTGGAAGTAAGGGCAGCTCAATTACCTGCAGCGAGGGGCGCCGGGGGCAAGCCGAAGAGGAGGTCCTACGCCAGGGATGGCGTCGGTAGCGCCCATGGAGGGGTTCACAGCGCCTCCTCGCAGGCTTGCCGACGGATCAGCCCCGAGCGACACCACAATTCGAGATGCCTACAGGGTCGGCCACTGCGCCGGCCCCTGTCGTTGAAGGAGCCACCATGACACCGGACTACGCCCTGCTGGCCCGCCAGCTCGCGGCGCTGCTCGACACCCGCGACTGGCTGACCAACAGCGCCCAGGCCTGCGCCTTCCTGAGGCAGGAGATCCCCGCGCTCAACTGGGCCGGTTTCTACCTGCAGCGTGAGCCGGAAATGCTCTCGCTGGGCCCCTTCCAGGGCAAGCCGGCCTGCCACCCGATCCCCTTCGACAAGGGGGTCTGCGGTGCCGCGGCGCGCACGCGGCAGACCCAGCGCATCGATGACGTACACGCCATCGCCGACCATATCGCCTGCGACGCCGCCTCCAACGCCGAGCTGGTGGTGCCCATCGTGACCGGAGACCGCCTGTGGGGCGTCCTGGATCTGGACAGCCCGCTGCGCGGCCGCTTCACGGCCGCCGACCAGGCCGGCATCGAGGCCCTGATGGCCGTCTTCGTCGAACGAACGGATCTGGAATGAGAGACGCCCCCGCAGCAGGGCTGCGGGGGCGTCTCGGGAGCTGGTAGGACCAAGCGGATTTGAACCGCTGACCTCCACGATGTCAACGTGGCGCTCTAACCAACTGAGCTATGGTCCTGTCACGCTGTTGCCAGGATCGCAGCCGCCAGAAAATGGTAGGACCAGGCGGATTTGAACCGCCGACCTCCACGATGTCAACGTGGCGCTCTAACCAACTGAGCTATGGTCCTGCATCGGCTCATCCTGTCGGCTGCGCGACGCTCTCGGCGCCGCGGCAACGGATGCGTATATTACCGAAACTGCTGGCATTTGCAAGCCCTCAACGAGCGCTTTTGACCCTTTCCACCGCCTCCTGCCAGCCCTGGTAGAGCCGTTCGCGTTCGCCCTCCTCCATCTTCGGCACGAAGCTGCGCTCGCACTGCCAGAGCCCGGCGATCTCGTCCAGGTCGCGGTACCAGCCGAGTCGCAGCCCGGCGAGATAGGCCGCTCCGAGGGCGGTGGTCTCGAGCACCGTGGGACGGTCGACCTGGACGCCGAGCATGTCGGCGAGGAACTGCATCACCCAGTTGTTGCTGACCATGCCGCCATCCACCCGCAGGGTGCTCGGCGTGGCCGCCATGTCGTCGCTCATGCAGACCTGCAGGTCGCGGGTCTGGTAGCAGACCGCCTGCAGACCGGCGGCGACGATCTCGGCGATGCCGGTATCGCGGGTCAGGCCGAGGATCGCGCCACGGGCCTTCGGGTCCCAGTGCGGCGCCCCCAGCCCGGTGAAGGCCGGCACCAGGTAGACGCTATGGCCGCTGCGGGTCTGTCGCGCCAGGGCCTCGGTCTCGGCGGCGTCGGCGAACAACCGCAGGCCGTCGCGCAGCCACTGCACCGTGGCGCCGGCCACGAAGATGCTGCCCTCCATGGCGTAGGTGGGCTTGCCATGGAGGCGATAGCCGATGGTGGTCAGCAGGCGGTTGCGGGAGGTTTCGGCGGCTTCACCGGTGTTGACGATCATGAAGCAACCGGTGCCGTAGGTGCTCTTGCCCATGCCCGGCTCGAAACAGGCCTGGCCGAACAGCGCCGCCTGCTGGTCACCGGCGACACCGGCGATGGGCAACTCGCCACCCAGCCAGCGCGCCTCGACGGTGCCGAAGTCGTCGCTGGAGTCCTTCACCTCGGGCAGCAGGCTCGCGGGGATCTCGAAGAGCGCGAGCAGTGCCGGGTCCCAGCGCTGCTCATGGATGTTGAACAGCGCCGTGCGCGAGGCGTTGGTGGCATCGGTGGCATGCACCCGGCCGCCGGTGAGTCGCCAGATCAGGAAGCTGTCGACCGTGCCGAAGGCCAGTTCGCCGCGCTCGGCCCGCGCCCGGGCCCCCTCGACGTGCTCCAGCAGCCAGGCGAGCTTGGTGGCCGAGAAGTAGGGGTCGATCAGCAGCCCGGTGCTCGCCTGCACCGCCTCGGTATGCCCCGCCTCGCGCAGCCGCCGGCAGGCATCCGCCGTACGCCTGTCCTGCCAGACGATGGCATTGTGCAGCGGCTCGCCGGTCACCCTGTCCCACAGCAGCGTGGTCTCGCGCTGGTTGGTGATGCCGATGCCGACGATCTCCTCGAGCCCGACACCGGAGCGCTCGATCACCTCGCGGCAGGTGGCGAGCACCGTTTCCCAGATCGCCTCCGGGTCGTGCTCGACCCAGCCGTCCGCCGGGAAGTGCTGAGCGAACTCGCGCTGGGCCATGGCCCGATTGCGACCTTCGCGATCGAAGAGAATGGCACGGGAGCTGGTGGTGCCCTGGTCGATGGCAAGCAGGTAGTCGGCCATGGTGGTTCCTGTCGGTGGATGTTCGTTTGTGATCATCAAGAGTACTGCAGTGTGTTCGTATTGCTTTACGACTTTTGTCGAACGATGCCCTCCTGCGGTCTGCTCCCTCCTCCCGGGATGGCCTACAATGGGGCGATTGACAAGGAGCCGACATGAACCAGCAGCAACGACAGGACGCCATCGTCGACCTGGTCCGCCGCCAGGGCTATGCCAGCATCGAGCAGCTCACCGACCATTTCACGGTCACCCCGCAGACCATTCGGCGCGACCTCAATGCCCTGGCCGGCGAGGGCCTGATCCGCCGGGTCCATGGCGGTGCCGGACTCGAGTCGAGCACGGTCAATACCTCCTACAACACCCGCAAGACCCTGAACCTGGAGGCCAAGCAACGCATCGCCGCCCTGCTGGCCCGGCATATCCCCGACCACGCCTCGCTGTTCATCAACATCGGCACCAGCAACGAAGTGGTCGCCGAGGCCCTGCTCGAGCACCAGGGCCTGGAGGTGATCACCAACAACCTCAAGGTGGCGGCCATTCTCCAGCACAAGGAGGACTTCAACGTGATCATCGCCGGCGGCCAGGTGCGCCCGCGTGACGGCGGCATCATCGGCGAAGCCACCATCGACTTCATCAACCAGTTCAAGGTCGACTACGGCATCATCGGCATCAGCGGCATCGACGAGGATGGCTCGCTGCTCGAGTTCGACTATCAGGAGGTACGCGTCGCCCAGGCGATCATCCGCAATTCACGCCAGGTGTTCCTGGCCGCCGATCACTCCAAGTTCCACCGCAACCCGGTCGTTCGCCAGGGAAATCTCGGCCAGCTCGACGCCCTGTTCACCGACCGTCGCCCGCCGGAGGCCATCCTGCGCCTGCTGGAGGCGCACGACGTGGCCCTGCATATCGCCTGACCGATCCCTTCAGCCCCCCCTCCCGCGATCGCCCCGCCACGGCGGGAGAAATTCGCCTCGCCTCTTGATGTTCGGTTTTGATTCATCTATTTTCGGTTTCTAACATCCATCATGACGGCGGCGACCCGTATCAGTCACGCAGGAGACATCCATGGGCGGCAAGGCAAGTGAGGTGATCGATCTCTTCGTCATCGGGGGCGGCATCAACGGCGCCGGCATCGCCGTCGATGCCGCCGGACGCGGCCTCCGGGTGGCGCTGTGCGAGCAGGCCGACCTGGCCAGCGCCACCTCCTCGGCCAGCAGCAAGTTGATCCATGGCGGCCTGCGCTATCTGGAGCATCGCGAGTTTCGCCTGGTGCACGAGGCCCTGCGCGAACGCGAGGTACTGCTGGCCAAGGCCCCCCATATCATCTGGCCGCTGCGGTTCGTCCTGCCCCACCGCCCTCACCTGCGGCCGGCCTGGGTGCTGCGCGCGGGCCTCTTCCTCTACGACCACCTGGGGCGGCGGCAGCGCCTGGCCGGATCGCGAGGGGTGACCTTCGCCGAGGAGGACGGGCTCAGCCCCGGCATCACCCGCGGCTTCGAGTACTCCGACTGCTGGGTCGATGACGCGCGCCTGGTGGTGCTCAACGCCCTCCAGGCCAGGGAGCATGGTGCCGAGATCCTGGTCCGCACCCGCTGCGTCGCGACACGACAGGAGGCCGGGCACTGGGTCATTTGCCTGGAGGACGTCGAGAGCGGCACCCGCTTCGAGCGCCGGGCACGGGTGCTGGTCAATGCCGCCGGCCCGTGGGTGGAGAGCGTGGTGCGCGACCAGGCCGGGCGAACGTCCCGCTACGCCATTCGCATGATCCGCGGCAGCCACCTGATCGTGCCCCGTCTCAACCGCGACGACCGCGCCTATATCCTGCAGAACAGCGACCGGCGTATCGTCTTCGTGCTGCCCTACGAGGAGTCGTTCAGCCTGATCGGCACCACCGACCGACGCCACGACGGCGACCCTGCCCGGGTGACGGCCAGCGATGAGGAGATCGGCTACCTGCTCGAGGTGGTCAATGGCCACTTCCGCCGCCAGTTGGGGAGAGAGGACGTCATCGCCACCTTCGCCGGCGTGCGCCCGCTGTGCGACGACGAGTCCGCCGATCCATCGGCGATGACCCGCGACTACACCCTCGACCTGGACAGCGACGGCGCGCCCCTGCTGTCGGTGTTCGGCGGCAAGATCACCACCTATCGCAAGCTCGCCGAGGCGGCCCTGCATGCGCTGCGGCCCCACTTTCCCGGCATGGAGGGCCCCTGGACGGCGGCGGCCCTGCTGCCCGGCGGTGACATCGGCGATCATCACGACTTCACCGCCCGCCTGCTCGCCGATTACCCCTTCCTCGGCGACGCCAGGGCACGGCGCTTCGCCCGCAGCTACGGCAGCCTCTGCCTGCGTTTTCTGCACGGGGCCACCAGTGAAGAGGCTCTGGGCGAAGCGTTCGGCGCAGGGCTCACCGCCGCCGAGGTGGATTACCTGGTCGACCACGAATGGGCACGCAGCGCCGAGGACATCCTCTGGCGGCGCACCAAGCTCGGCCTGCGCCTGACCCCGGCACAGGTGCAGGCAGTGTCGCGACACGTGACGGCGCATCGCCACGGGCTGGCGGCATGATTCTCTCGCGGGGCAGGCTGTGATAAGGATGGCTGCCACCCCTACGACAGAGACTCAACGCATGCTCGCCCCCACGCTGACCGGCCTGGCCATGCTGCTGCTCGGCACCACGCTCATCGCCAGACTGCCGGTGCGCTGGTGGTGGATACGCGCCTGCGAATTCCCGCGTCTGCAGCTGGCCGTGCTTGCCCTGGTCACGGCGGCGCTCTCGCCGCTCGCCGGGCCACCCTGGTCCTGGGCATGCCTGGCGGCGAGCCTCGCGACCCTGGCGCTGCAAGTCCCTCGCATCCTGCCCTGGACCCGCCTGTGGCCGGTGCAGGTCCAGGCGGCCGAGCCCGGTCAGGAGTCGCGATGCCTGACCGTGTTGGTGGCCAACGTGCTTACCCCCAACCGGAATGCCGACAGGCTCGTCGGCCTGATCCAGCGCTACGACCCGGACGTGATAGTGACCCTCGAGTCGGACGACTGGTGGCAGCAACGGCTCGATGCGGCCCTGGGTGCGGGCTGGTCGCATGGCGTCAAGGTCCCGCTCGACAACCTGTACGGCATGCACCTCTACTCCCGGTTGCCCCTGCTGGCTCCCCGGGTCGAATGGCTGATCCAGGAGGACATTCCCTCGATACACACCGATATTGCGCTGAACAGCGGCGACATCATCAGGCTGCACGCCCTGCACCCCCGGCCGCCGGCGCCCAACGAGAGCGAGGAGTCCCTGTGGCGCGATGCAGAGTTGCTGCTGGTGGGCAAGCGAATCCACGAGACTCCCATGCCGACGCTGGTGGTGGGGGACCTCAACGACGTGGCCTGGTCACGCACCACGCGACTCTTCTGTCGTGTCAGCGGCATGCTCGACCCACGGCAGGGACGCGGCATGTTCAGTACCTTCCATGCCGATTACCCCTTCCTGCGCTGGCCGCTGGATCATATCTTCGTCAGCGAGCACTTCACCCTCGTGGCCATGTCGCGCCTGCCCGGCTTCGGCTCCGACCACTTCCCCATCCTCGCCACCCTCTGCTTCCGCCCCTCGCGGGCCGACGAGCACGACGCCCCCGCGGCCGATCACGAGGAACGGCGCGACGCCCGGGATACGATCCGCGAGGCCCGGGCCCGCGACCAACCGGACTGACGGGGATCCCGCCGCGAGTCCAGCCGCCTATTGCCGGGTCCGCGGCTACCCTCTTTCCCGCCGACCGCTCGACTCGGCCAGGCGGATGAGGCCGTCGAGGTCGAGAATATGGAAGTCGCGCCCGCTGGCCTTGAGCAGTTCCTGCTGGTGGAAGCGCGCCAGGGTGCGGCTGACGGTTTCCACCGTCAGGCCCAGGTAGCTGCCGATGTCGCTGCGCGACAGCGCCAGGCGAAACTGGGTGGGCGAGTAGCCACGGCGCCGGAAGCGCGCCGACATGGCGACGAAGAAATACGCCAGTCGCCCGACGGCGGTCCTGTGCAGCAACGACCTGAGCATCAGCCGCTCGTTGTGCACCTCCTGGCTCAGGTTGCGACACAACTGCTGCCGCAGCTCCGGCGCCTGGGCACCGAGTTCGCCGATCCGCTCCCGCGACAGCACGCTCACCGTCAGGGTCTCCAGCGCCACGGCGGTCCCCGGGTAGACGTCCGGTCCAATGGCATCGAGCCCCACCAGGTCGCCCGGCATCGCATAGGCCATGACCAGGGGGTCGCCTCCATTCATCGTCGAGACCTGCTTGAGGCTCCCGGAGCGCACCAGGAACAGGCCGGTGAACGGTGCGCACTGCTCGAAGAGGGTTTCGTCCTTCCTCAGCAGTGTGAACGTCTCGGTATCGTGGAGTTCGGGGATCTCATCCAGGGGCAGCCCCAGGGGCAGGTGCAAGCAGCTCATGTCGGTGAATACATATCTCCAGAACGGTCATTGGCTCGGGCCGGCGGCACGCAGCAGCCTCGGCGCCGAGCCCTGACACCATGCCTGAAATCACGCATTCACGGTGCATCATTCGGCACCATTCTTGACAACTGTCACTCTTGGCCAGGCTTTCCGCCGGCACCGGGGACGGAGGATTCGGGCATTCGTCCAGGAAGTTGATACCTGTCATGGTCGTTACCGCAGTCCACTCACTACTCTGACAGTCGGCCAACGCCCAGCACCTCGCTTCATCGCCATGCGTGTCTTCCACGGAGGTATGACGCCCCATGAACACCTTGACCACCCTCACCCTCCTGCCCCGGGAACAGCTCGCACTGGCCAGTGCCCATGAGACGAAGGAGAGGCACCGCTATCGGGGCCTCGCACGCAGGCTCCGGGCCACCGCTCCCGAAGCGAGTCGCCTGATGGCCGAACTGGGCAGGGAGTGCGAACAGCGACTCGAGACCCTGAGGGACGCGGCCAGGGCCCTGGGACTTTCCGCCTGCCTTGTCATCGACGACACCGAGGCGTCGCCGTCGGGCAAGCGACAGCGCCTCGTCAGCGTCGATGTCGCCCTGGAGGGGCAGGCGCTCGAGCAAACCCTGGAGAGCGCCGACGCCTCGCGCCGGTTCTTCGAATGGCTGCTGGAAACCAATGCCACGCCGGAGCTGTATCGCCCCCTGCTCGCTTGCGTTGCCCAGAAACGCGCCGAGTGTCGCGTCCTCGGCGAGAGGCTGGCGCAGTCGACGCTCGAAGCCTAGGTCACCCCACGCTGCTGCGCCGTCCACTGGTCTCGGCCAGGCGCTCCAAGCGGGGCAAGTCGAGGATATGGAACTCCTGGCCGCGTGTGGCGAGCAGTTCCTGCTCGCGATAGCGCATCAGGGTCCGGCTGACGGTTTCCATCGTCAGCCCCAGGTAGTTGGCGATATCGCCGCGCGACATCGCCAACCGGAAGCGGTGGGGCGAATAGCCACGAAGCCGGAAGTGCTCGGACATGGCGACGAGGAAGTGCGCCAGTCGCACCTCGGAGGTCCTGCGCAGCAGCAGGTGCATCCACAGGCGCTCGCCCCCCATCTCCTGGCTCAGGTGACACAGGAACCGCCGGCGCAACTCGGGCACACGGGTGCCGAGCTCGGAGAACTCCGTGAACGGCAATTCACATACCGTGGCGGTCTCCAGTGACACGACACTGCCCGGGTAGCGACCTGCGCCGATGGCATCGAGGCCGATCAGCTCCCCCGGGAGAAAGAACGCCGTGACCAGGTATTCGTCGCTTGCGGTCGTGGTGACCTGCTTGAGACTGCCGGAGCGCACCAGGAAGAGGCTGGTGAAGGGCGAGCCTTGCGCGATCAGGAGGTCGCCCTTGTCGAGCGTCGCCCGGCGACGAATGATGTCGCCGAGTTCGGGGACCTCGTCGACCGGCAGTCGTCCGGTGAAACAGAAGGGACTCGCCCGGCATGACAGGCAGTCGACGTCGCGCCGGCCGGCGAAGTGCAACACCTTGTTGCGGCTCGTCATGGCCTCCCCCTCCCGAAACTCGTTCGGGGTCACTCCATTGTCCTGAGTATGAGACCCGGGGAGAGCGAGGGCCGTCATGCTTTCGTCGAAGTCCGTTGCCTCCCGTACGGACGTCCCGGTGGCCAGCCGGTGCGCTCGAGAAAGAGGCGCCTGGCTACTCGGGAATCCCGCCCCGGGTCAGGGCCGCGGGATCGAGCAGCCGCTCGAGCTCCTCGCGGGAGAGGTCGGTCTCCTCCTCGGCCACCTCGACGATCGGCCGCCCTGCCCCATAGGCCTTCTTGGCGATGGCCGCCGCGGCGTCGTAGCCGATCACCGAGTTGAGTGCCGTCACCAGGATGGGGTTGCGCGACAGCGGTTGCCGCAGGTTCTCCTCGCGCACCTTGAACGTGGCGATGGCGCGATCGGCCAGCAGCCACGAGGTGTTGGCCATCAGCCCGATGGCGGTAAGCAGGTTGTTGGCGACCAGCGGCAGCATGACGTTGAGCTGGAAATTGCCGCTCTGGCCGGCCACCGTCACCGCGGTATCGAGACCGATCACCTGGGCCGCGGCCTGGGCGGCGGACTCGGGAATCACCGGATTGACCTTGCCCGGCATGATCGAACTGCCCGGCTGCAGGGCCTCGAGTTCGATCTCGCCGAGCCCCGCCAGGGGGCCGGAGTTCATCCAGCGCAGGTCGTTGGCGATCTTCATCACCACGCAGGCCAGCCCCCTGAGCTGGCCCGACAACTCCACGGCGGCATCCTGGGAGGCCAGGCCGGCGAAGAAGCTGTCGTTCGGGGCGAGCGCCAGCCCGGTCTGCTCGCTCAGGTCCCGGGCCATGCGCACCGCGAACTCGGGGTGTGCATTGATGCCGGAGCCCACCGCGGTGCCGCCCTGGGCCAGCCGGCAGAGGCGTACCATGGCGCTGTCGAGGCGCTCGATGGCCTGCCCCACCTGGCTCGACCAGCCCCCCAGCTCCTGGCTCATGCGCAACGGCATGGCATCCATCAGATGCGTCCTGCCGGTCTTGACCACGTGATCGAGTTCGCAGGCACGGACATCGATGGTCTGGCGCAGGTGCACCAGCGCCGGCCGCAGGCGCGACTGCACCTCCAGCGCCGCCGAGAGGTGGATGGCGGTGGGAATGACGTCGTTGCTCGACTGTCCCATGTTGACGTGGTCGTTGGGCCCCACCGCCAGGCCGTCCCGACTGGCCAGGCGGGCGAGCACTTCGTTGACGTTCATGTTGCTCGAGGTGCCGGAGCCCGTCTGGAACACGTCCACCGGGAACTGGCCGTCGTGGTCGCCGGCGATCACCGCCTCGGCGGCGGCGACGATGGCCGCGGCCCGTTCAGCGTCGAGCAGCCCGAGCTCCCGGTTGACCCTCGCCGCGGCCAGCTTGATGCGCGCGATGGCATGGATGAAGGCCGCCGGCAGGGGCTGGCCGGAGACCGGAAAGTTGTTCACCGCGCGCTGGGTCTGGGCACCGTAGAGGGCCTCTGCGGGCACCTCGAGCTCGCCCATGCTGTCACGCTCGATGCGATGGTCGCTCATGGCCTTCTCCTTGGTCGCAGGACGCTGCAGGAAATCCCTCTCTCACCATGGTGCCGCCGAGCGCCGCTTGCAAGGCGACCCTCGCCAATTCCCCCCGGGCTCCGTTATGGTCGTGGTGATGAAACCCAGGATGGAACCGGGCATGACGGGCAGCCTCACTCGCTGGACGGGTGCCGTGCGACGCCTGCCGGCGCTCGTGATCTTCTGGCTGGCCGGCTGTGCCGCCACGGCGCCCGCATCGCTTGACCCTCCCCCCGGCGTCAGCGCCGAACTGAGAGACGGCCGGGTGATCGCCGGTGACGGCTATCAGTTGCCCATGCGCCGCTGGCTGCCGCCGGGTGATCCCGAGGCGGTCGTGCTGGCACTCCACGGCTTCAACGACCATGCCGGCAGCCTCGAACCCCTGGCCCTGTCGCTGCGCGCCCGGGGTATCGCCGTGCATGCCATCGATCAGCGTGGCTTCGGCACCACCAGCGGACGTGGCCTCTGGCACGGCGAGCGGCGCCTGGTCGACGACGCTCGCCTGGTGACCCGCCTGCTGCGCCAGCGCTACCCCGAGCCCCCCCTCTATCTGGTCGGCAAGAGCATGGGCGGGGCCGTGGCCATGCTCGCCCTCACCGGCGACTCGCCTGCCGGGGTGGACGGTGCCGTGCTGATCTCGCCGGCGGTGTGGGGACTCGAGACCATGCCCTGGTACCAGCGGCTCGGCCTGCGACTCGCCGTGCGCCTCTTCCCGAGCCTGAGTCTCAGCTCCCGCATCACGCGGCGCCTGGGCATCCGCCCCACCGACGATCCGGAGGTGATGCGCGCCATGCTCGACGACCCCCTGATCCAGCGGCGCGCCCGCATCGACACCCTCCATGGTCTGAGCCGACTGATGGACGCCGCCGCCCGAGCCGGCGAACGCCTGCCCCCGCCGACCCTGTTGCTGTATGGCGAGCAGGATCAGGTGATCCCATCGCCGCCGATCTGTCGACTCCTCGACCGCCTGCCTGCCGCACCGGCCCACCGGCTGGTGCTCTACCCCGATGGCTTCCACATGCTGACCCGCTACAGCGGCGACGCCGCCACCCATGAGGACATCGCCGCCTGGCTACTGGACCCGCGGGCGGCGCTGCCCTCCGGCCACGAGACCGACCACGCCACCGCCCGCGCGCGGCTCTGCGAGGGGTGATCACGCCGCCGCCGTGGCGGCGAGAAAAAGTTGATGTTGCACTGCACAAACCACTCTGCTATTGTGCAGTGCAACAGGAAGGGAAACGCGACACCACCGTGTGGCTTCCCGATACTTCATAGAGCCCCGGAGGGTTTCACGATGCAAAACTTCGATACCAAGCAATTCACCGAGCAGTTCGAATCCATGTTCGTCGGTCCGGCCCGCGCCTACGCGTCGCTCTCCGTCGACTACACCGAGAAGCTGGTCAATGCCCAGCTCGACGCCGGCAAGGCCTATGCCGACACCGGTCTGGCACAGCTGCGCAGCCTGATGAACGTCAAGGATGCCGAAGGCCTGCGTGCCTACATGGAAGGCCAGCAGAAGGTCGCCAAGGACCTGACCGAGCGCTTCAAGGGCGATGCCGAGAAGGTCGTCTCCCTGCAGCAGGACTTCGTGCAGAAGAGCCAGAAGCTGACCGAGGAAAACGTCAAGCAGGCTCAAGAGACTGCCACCAAGGCCGCCAAGTAAGCCGCTGACAGGACTGGCCGGCCCCGCGCCGGCCAGCGCCCCGAAGGGCCGCCGATCATCGATCGGCGGCCTTTTTGCGTTAAGCTCTCCTGGCTCAGCGGCCACCTCCTGCGGCCGAAGAATCCATCACCGGGAGAGAGATCATGCAACGCTGGATTCCTGTCTTGCTGACGGCCGTGGCACTGGCCGGCTGTGAAATCATGCCCCCCGCGCCCGCACCGACCGAGCGCATCGAGGTGATCGACAGGGGCACCGAGCGCGAGACGGGGCGTCCGGCGCCCGGGCGCGTGGCACGGCAGGTGGCGTTTCCCGAGGCGGAGTACGCCGCCCTGCAGAGGACCGGCAGCGGCGTGATCAGCGGTCGCCTGAGCCTCAACGGCACCCCCGGCGCCGGCGAAACCGTGTCAGTGGCCCCGGTGACCACCTATTCCGCCGAGGCAGCCGAACAGGCCCTGGCCGGCCGTGCCGTGGAACCCGCCGACCCCCGGGCACGAGAATACACCCACACTACGCGCACCGATGGCCAGGGTCACTTCAGCCTGAACGGGATACCGGCCGGCGAGTTCTACGTGTCGGGCAGCGTCGTCGACCCCGCCAGCGGCCAACGGCGAGTCATCATCCGTCAGGTGTCGTTGGGCAATGGCCAGCGCCTGGAAGTGAACCTCAGCCGCTGAGGCACCGCCTGGCGTGAGCCGTCCCGGTCTCCTATGTTGATGCCAGAGGCTCTCGGTGCCCGCGACATTGCTCGGGCCCCCCACCCACGGAGGGACGTTAGCTCATGCGCAACGACAGCAGAACCGGCTGGCCGATGCGACTGGCCATCTCGGCGCTACTGCTTGGCCTGGCCGGTGCCGATACCAGTGCCGCCACCCTGGAGGAGATTCGCGAACACGGCAGCATTCGCATCGCCGTGGCCAATGAGGTTCCCTACGGCTATATCGACGAGCACGGGGAGCCCCGCGGGGCAGGCCCCGAGGTCGCACTGCACCTGATGGACGAGCTGGGTATCGAATCGATCGAATGGATCGAGACCACCTTCGGCGACCTGATCCCCGGCCTGCGCGAGGGGCGCTTCGACATGGCCGCCGCGGAGATGGCCATCCTGCCGGAGCGCTGCGAGCAGATCCTCTACTCCGAGCCGAACACCACCTATGGCGAAGGCCTGCTGGTCAGGGCCACCAACCCCGGGGCGCTCACCTCCTACACCGACTTCGCGCAACGCAACGACGTCAAGGTCGCCGTCATGGCCGGTGCCGACCAGCGCGAGATCCTCCTGGCACTGGACGTGCCCGATGACCGGATCGTCACCATCGAGCGCAACGAGGATGCCATCGGGGCGATCACCGCCGGCGAGGTCGACGCCTACGCGGCCACCGGGCTGACGGTCACTGCCCTCGAGCAGATCGACAACGACGTGGAAGTGGTCCTCGACTTCGTCGACCCGGTGGTCGAAGGCGAGGCGGTGCGCAGTTGGGGGGGCTTCGCCTTCGGGCCCGATGCCGAGGAACTCCGCGACGCGGTCAACGAGGCGCTGACGGCCTTCAAGCGCACCAATGCCTGGGAGCAGATCCTCACCGACCATGGCTTCACCCAGGACGACGTGCTGAACTCGTTCCGTTTCCGCACCGAGCAGCTCTGCAGCGGCTAGCCACCTACCAGCCCAGCGCCTGCTTGACGAAGGGAATGGTCAACTTGCGCTGGGCCGACAGAGAGGCGCGGTCCAGGGCCTCCAGCGCCTCGAACAGTTCGCCCAGCCGCCGGGGCCCGCGATGCAGGATGTAGCGGGCGACCTCGTCGGGCAACTGCATGCCGCGGACCCGGGCGCGCAGCGTCAGCGCCGCCAGCCGCTGCTCATCATCCAGCCCCTGGACCTGGAAGGTCATGCCCCAGGTCAGCCGCGAGGCCAGGTCGGGGAGACGCACCGGCAACTGCCGGGGGGCGGCCTCGGCGGCGATCACCAGCCGCTTGCCGGCATCCCGCAGCCGGTTGAAGGCATGAAACAGCGCCTCCTCCCAGCGCTTGCGACCGATGACCCGCTCCAGGTCGTCGATGGCCACCAGGTCCAGGCGTTCGACCTCCTCGAGCATCAGTGGCGGGAAATGCCCCAGCTCCTCCAGCGGCAGATAGAGGGCCCGACGATCCCGGTCGGATGCCGCGTGACAGGCCGCCTGCAGCAGGTGACTGCGCCCCACGCCGGGCTTGCCCCAGAGGTAGAGGAAAGGTTCGCCGTCGTTGTCGAGCTGATGGACGAGGTGGTCGACCAGGGAGGCGTTGGCGCCGGAAAGGAAGTTGGCGAAGGTGGCATCGTCACGCAGCCCCACGCCCAGCGGCAGTTGCGCGGGTGCTCGGCTCATGTCGACTCCTCGTCGTCGGTGCGGGGTTGTCTGGTATCGTACAAGGTACTGTTCTTGTAGCGATCGTTGAGTTCCCGCAAGAGTACCATGATCACCGCCGCCGCCGGCAGCGCCAGCAGTACCCCGGTGAAGCCGAACAGGTTGCCCCCGGCCAGCACGGCGAAGATCACCGCCACCGGGTGCAGCCCGATCTTGTCGCCGAGCAGCTTGGGCTGCAGCACCACGCTCTCGACGGCCTGGCCGAACCCGAAGACGGCGGCGACCCCGAGTAGGCTCAGCCAGTCGCCGAACTGGAAGAAGGCCACGATGCCGGCCACGGAGATGCCGACGATCACACCGAGATAGGGCACGATACTGGCCAGGCCGGCCAGCATGCCGATCAGCATCCCGAAACGCACGCCCAGCAGGGTCAGGCCGATGGCATAGATCACCCCCAGGCAGAGCATCACGATCAGCTGGCCGCGCAGGAAGGCCGACAGCACCTCGTCGCACTGGCCGGCAAGACGCACCGCGGCAGGCTCCCAACTGCGCGGCAGGGCGCCGCGCAGCTTCCCGACGATGACGTCCCAGTCGAGCAGCAGATAGAAGGTGACCACCGGAATCAGGGCCAGGTTGCCGATCCAGGCCACCAGCGCCAGTCCCGACCGCGAAACCTGTGTCAGCAGGGTGGCCGCGAAGGTGCCGGTCTCCTTCCAGTTGTCGACGACCGCCTCTCGCATCTGGTCGATATCGGTACTCAGATCCATGCCGGTCAGCGACTGGACACGCGGCACCACGGTGCCCTGCATCCAATTGAGTATCGCCGGCACCGACTCGATCAACTGACCGAGCTGGCGGCCCAGCACCGGGACCACCAGCAACAGGGTCAGCACGACGATCAGGGTCAGCAACAGGAAGACCACGGAGACGGCCAGGCGTCGCGAGAGTCCGACCTCCTCCAGGCGATCGGCCAGGGGGTCGCCCAGATAGGCCAGGACCATGCTGACGAAGAACGGCATCAGTACCGGCTCGATGCTGATCAAGAACCAGAGCCCCACCGCGGCCACGCCGGCCACCACCCACCATTCTCTGCGCATCGCTGTCTCCCTGTGACGAATGCCTGACCCTGGCCCTGTGCTGGCCAGCCGACGGCTGCCAGCCCTGCATCATGATGCTACAATTCACGCCCCGATCTTGCCCACTGCGCGTCGGCCGATGACTGCCCCCGACGCGCGACGCCGACGACGCACCGACAGCCATTCTTACACAGGACAGGTCATGACCGATTCCACTTCCCGCCCCTCACTCAGCTACAAGGATGCCGGTGTCGACATCGACGCCGGCAATGCCCTGGTCGATCGCATCAAGGGCGTGGCCAAGCGCACCACCCGCCCCGAGGTGATGGGCGGGCTGGGCGGCTTCGGTGCCCTGTGCCAGCTCCCTGCCGGCTACCGCGAGCCGGTACTGGTCTCAGGCACCGACGGGGTCGGCACCAAGTTGCGCCTGGCCATGGATCTGGGCCGCCACGACACCATCGGCATCGACCTGGTGGCGATGTGCGTCAACGATCTGGTGGTGGCGGGCGCGGAACCGCTGTTCTTCCTCGACTACTATGCCACGGGCAAGCTCGATGTGGACATCGCCGCCGACGTGGTCACCGGTATCGGCGAGGGCTGTGCCCGGGCCGGGTGTGCGCTGGTGGGCGGCGAGACCGCCGAGATGCCCGGCATGTACGAGGGCAGCGACTACGACCTGGCCGGCTTCTGTGTCGGCGTGGTGGAGAAATCCGAGATCCTCGACGGCAGCAAGGTCGCCGAGGGCGACGTCCTCCTCGGCGTCGCCTCCTCGGGTCCGCACTCCAACGGCTACTCGCTGATCCGCAAGATTCTCGAGGTCAGCGGTGCCGACCTGGACACCGCCATCGACGGCCAACCACTCGGCGACGCCCTGCTGGCCCCTACTCGCATCTACGTCAAGCCGCTGCTGTCGCTGATCAAGGAGAGCGGCGTGGCCGTGCACGCCCTCTCCCACATCACCGGCGGCGGGCTGCTCGAGAACATCCCCCGGGTGCTGCCGGACGGCCTCGCCGCGCGCATCGACGTCTCGAGCTGGCCCCGTCCGGCGGTGTTCGACTGGCTGCAGCGGCAGGGCAACGTCGACGAGCACGAGATGCATCGCGTGCTCAACTGCGGCATCGGCATGGTGATCGTGGTTCCCGCCGACAAGGCCGACCAGGCCCGCGCTCACCTGCAGGCCCAGGGCGAGACCGTCTACCGCATCGGCGAGATCACCGCTCGCCGGGGCGACGAGGAGCCGGTGCGGCTGGAGAACGTCGAGGCATGAGCGACACCGGCTACCAGAGCGATACCCTGAGGGAGTTCACCCCGGAACCCGCCGACACCCGCCGGGTGGTGGTGCTGATCTCCGGCAACGGCAGCAACCTCCAGGCGCTGATCGACGAGCAGGCTCACGACAGGCTGGGCGGCGAGATCGTCGCGGTGATCTCCAACGAGCCCGACGCCTACGGCCTCCAGCGCGCCCGGGACGCCGGCATCGACGCCGTGGTGCTGCCGCACCGCGAGTACGAGAGCCGGGATGCCTACGACGGCGCCCTGATCAAGGTGGTCGAGCGCCACGAGCCCGACCTGATCGTGCTGGCGGGCTTCATGCGCATCCTCACCCCGCGCTTCGTGCAGCGCTTCCTGGGGCGCATGCTCAACATCCACCCCTCGCTGCTGCCCGCCTACCAGGGCCTGAACACCCATGCCCGGGCGCTGGCCGACGGCGTGACCGAGCACGGCTGCAGCGTGCACTTCGTCACCGAGGAGCTCGACGGCGGCCCGGTGGCGCTGCAGGCCGCCGTGGCCCTCGCCGACGACGAGACGGAAGCGAGCCTCAAAGAGAAGGTTCACGCCCGCGAACACCTGATCTACCCCATCGCCGTGAAGTGGTTCCTGGAGGGGCGTTTGCAGCTCGGCGCCGAGGGCGTCACCTTCGATGGCCTGCCGCTGCCGCCCCAGGGAATGCGCATGTCCCACGCCGACGCCGCCGAGGAGCTCGACGAGGATCTCAACGGCACCTGATAGGTACCGTGGGAATGATCTTGTTCAGAAAGCTGACGATTTATGTCGCGAGCGATGACAGGCTGGTCGCCGCCGGAGCACAGAACCGAGCGCAGCGACAAACATCCGCAGGATGGCCCCGGAGGGGCGAGAAACCGGAGGTTTCGAGTCAACCGGAGTGTAGCCTGCTACATGAGGATTCCGAGCACCGCCGGCGATCAGGATGTCGAGCGCAGCAATAAATCGGCGCTTTCTCAGGTGCGCGGTAGGGTCACCCCCCGCTGCCCCATATACTTGCCGCCACGGTCCTTGTAGGAGACGTCGCAGACCTCGTCGGACTCGAGGAACAGCATCTGCGCCACACCCTCGTTGGCGTAGATCTTGGCCGGCAGGTTGGTGGTGTTGGAGAATTCCAGGGTCACGTGCCCTTCCCACTCCGGCTCGAGCGGCGTGACGTTGACGATGATCCCGCAGCGGGCATAGGTCGACTTGCCCAGGCAGATGGTCAGCACGCTGCGCGGGATGCGGAAGTACTCCACAGTGCGCGCCAGGGCGAAGGAGTTGGGCGGGATGACGCAGACGTCGCCCTTGATGTCGACGAAGCTCTTGTCGTCGAAGGCCTTGGGGTCCACCACCGCCGAGTGGATGTTGGTGAACACCTTGAATTCGTCGGCACAGCGCACGTCGTAGCCGTAGCTGGAGGTCCCGTAGGAGATCACCCGACGATCGTTCACATAGCGCACCTGGTCGGCCTCGAAGGGCTCGATCATGCCTTCCCGCTCGGCCATGCGGCGGATCCACTTGTCGGATTTGATGCTCATCGGGACATCCTGCTGGGTTGGGAACGAAAGAACCGGGGCCGCCATGATAGCGGCCCGGGGAGCGAGCGTCACTGCCTGCTCAACAGGGCAGTTGCAGCTGGATGCATAGAGGGGCGCCGGGGGCAGGTCGAAGAGGAGGTCTTTTGCCAGGGAAGGCAAAAGTAGCGCCCAGGGAGGGGTTCACAGCGCCTCCTCGCAGGCCTGCCCCCGGATCAGCCCCGACTCTGGGACGCTGGGGAATGAACGGCGATAGCCTTTGGCCTGCTCAATCGTCGCTGAAGGAGATGGCCGGCCCCTCGGACGATTCATCCTGTAACCGTTCCGCGATCTGTCGCGCCATGTCGCGGAAGGTGGCCGTCACCTCGCCGTCGGGCTCGGCCACCACCGTGGGTCGCCCGCCGTCCACCTGCTCGCGGATCGCCAGGGTCAGCGGCAGTTGCCCCAGCACCCGTGTCTCGTACTCGGCGGCGATGCGCTCGCCGCCGCCCTCGCCGAAGATCGGCTCGCCGTGACCGCAGTTCGAGCAGACATGCAGGCTCATGTTCTCCACCACCCCAAGCACCGGCACGTTCACCTTGCGGAACATCTCGATGCCCTTGCGGGCGTCGAGCAGGGCGATGTCCTGAGGCGTGGTGACGATCACCGCGCCGTCCACGGGCACCTTCTGGGCCAGGGTCAGCTGAACGTCCCCGGTCCCCGGGGGCATGTCGATGAACAGATAGTCCAGGTCGTCCCAGGCGGTCTGGGTAAGCAGCTGCTGGAAGGCACCGGCCACCATCGGACCGCGCCATACCATGGGCTCGCGGATGTCGACCATGAAGGCCATGGACATGGCCTGGATGCCGTGGGCCTGAAGCGGCCTGAAGCGATTCTCGCCGGCGGCCTGGGGGCGCACGCCCTCGCCCACCCCCAGCATCTGGGCCTGGCTCGGCCCGTAGATATCGGCATCGAGGATACCGACCCGATAACCCTCGGCGGCCATGGCCAGCGCCAGGTTGACGGTGACGGTGGATTTGCCCACGCCGCCCTTGCCGGACGCCACGGCGACGATACGCTTGACCCCTTCGATCACGACTCACTCCTCAATGCTGTTGGGCTGGGCCGCCGATGGCGGCCACCCGACCAGTATACCCGCCTGGCTCCCGGGCCATGCAATGGGTAGAAACCACGAACGGCGAGCCAGGCTCGCCGTTCGCACTCCTCGGCCCAACGCTCGCGTCACTCCTGCTCGGCCTCCAGGGCCTGGCCGGCCTCCAGGTTGGCCTCCAGCTCGGCCAGCTCGGTGCGCCAGGCGGCGAGCTGTGATTCCAGGCGCTCCAGCTGCGACTCGCGGCGCTCGATCTCGGCCTCGATGGTCTCGACCTCTTCGCGGCCGATTTCGATGGCCACCAACAGGTCGTCACGCTCGCTGCGGCGCTGCTGCAGGGCTTCCTCGGCCTCGCCCTGCTCCTGCCGGATGGTCTCGAGCTGCCCTTCGAGGGTCTCGCGCTGCTGCTCGAGCTCGCCGATCTCGTCGGCCAGGGCATCGCGCTGCGACTCCCGCTCACCGATCTCGTCAGCCAGCGAGGCGAGACGCCCCTCGGCCTCCTCGATCTCGCCCTGACGCGCCTCGAGGTCGGCGGCGGCCTGCTCGTGGGCCTGCTCGGCTTCCCGGCGGGCCTCCTCGGCCGCCTGCCGGTCGGCCTCCGCCTCCTGGCGCGCCTCTTCGGCTGCCTGGCGTGCGGCTTCCGCCTCCTGGCGTGCCTGGTCGGCCTCCTGGCGTGCCTGGTCGGTCTCGTCGTACTCCTGCTGCAGTGCCGCCAGCGCCTCCTGGCCCTCGTTCAGACGCTCCTCCACCCCCGTGGCGTCTGCCGTCACCGCCTCTTGCGAGGCCTGCACCTCCTCGAGCTCGGCCCTGGCGGCGGCGACCTCGACCTGCGTCCGCTCGAGCTCGTTCTCGGCGCCCTCCTGCTCCTCACGAAGCTCCGCCAGCCGCGCCTCGAGGCTCTCGATGTCCGCCTCGGTCTCCTCGCGTTCGGTGAGCCGGCCTCTCAGTGTCTCGTTCTCGCCCTGCACGGCGGAGAGCCGGGATTCGAGGGCTTCGCGTTCCTCCTTGTGGGAGTTGGCGCTGGACTGGGCGAACAGTGCCCAGAAGACGGCCACCACCGCCACGGCGGCCAGCCCCCTGGCACGATTGTCCTTGAAGAATGAAGTCTGCGCGGTTTCCGACATGCGACGTCTCCTCTCGGATTCAGGCTACAAATCGATGCCGACCGGCTGGGCCGCGCGGCATGGGTGCGACACGATCAGCATACATAGCGAGTGCAGGCGGGGAAAGCGAGAGGCGCCGTGCCTCAGAAGCGCTCGCCGGGCTGCAGGTAGCGCCACTCTCCCGTCGGCACGCGACCCAGGGAGACCCCGCCGATGCGCAACCGCTTGACCGACGACACGGTCAACCCCACCCCGGTGCACATCGCCTCGAGCTGGCCCGGGACCATGCCCTTCAGGGCGATACGCAACCGGGTCTCGCTCTGCCAGCTCACCTTGCCGGGGGCCAGCCGCCGCCCCGGGACCGCCGAGCCACGCCGCAACGCCTCCATCTGCTTCTCGTCCAGGGTGCCACGCACCTCGACCAGCCACTCCTGTTCCAGCCGGGCGACCTGCTCGTCGAGCCGCCTGGCCACCCCGCGGTCCTGGGTGAAGACCAGCAGCCCCCCCTGCCCCGGCATCAGCGGCAACATCGCGGCCAGGCCACGGAAGTGCGCCTTGAGCGGGCGCCGACCGCTGGGGTCCTGCTCCCAGTGCGAGATCGCGGTGATCCGCGCCCTGGCCAGGGCGGCGCCATCGGTCGCATCATGGTCGGACGGGCAGTTGAGCAGCAGCGTGGCCGGGGGGATCTCCTCGGCCCGGGCCCCCGGGGCCAGCTCGATGCGCTGGTCGCCGACCTTGAACTGCGGCTCCTCGACGATTCGGCCATCGACCAGCACCCAGGCACCGGCGATGTACTGCTCCGCCTCGCGACGCGAGCAGGGCAGCAGCCGCGCCAGGCGCTTGGAGAGGCGCTCCTCGGCGCCGGGGGCGTCACCGGCGGCGGATGGGGTATCGGACATGGTCATGGCGGGTCTCGGGTGGGCTGCAGGGAGGTGGATTGTACCCCCTTTCGGGTACCGTCAGGGGGCCTCGGGCGGCGCCTCGATGCGCCAGTTGGAGAGCCAGGGCAGCCCCTTGACCTCGACGCCCAGCCGCCGCAGCCACTGGGCGACGACGAGATTGGACTGGTGGGTCAGCCAGTAGGCGCGCGGATAGGGCACGAACTCGAGGTCGAACTCGGCACTGTAGGTCGGTGTGACGCCCCCCTTCTGGAAGTGGGCATCGAGCCGGCGCCGGAGTGCCGCTACCCGCGCCGCCTCCGCCCTGAGGGGATAGACGCCCACCAGGCCCTCCGGCGCCAGCCGATGGAGGTCGTGGGGCGAATCGATCTCCTCGTGCACGCCACGCCCCAGCCCGCCGGTCGTCGGCCACAGCATCGCCGAGACCCCGGCGAGCAGGTGCCGCCTGCCCTCGACATACCAGCCCCACTCTCCGTAGCTGTATCGCACCAGCCCACCCTGCCGCCGGGGAAGCACCAGGCTGGCATGCCGGCCATGGTCGAGCAGGTAGACGTCGACCGGGTCGACGGGGGCCGAGGGCGGCACGATACGCCCCGCGCAACCGCCCAGCAGCAGTGCGGTGAGCAGCCACGGCAAATGGAAACCGACGGCACCCGATCGCATCTCAGTAGGCCAGCCAGATGCGGTGCTTCGCCCCCTTGCCGGGGCGATGGGCACGTACCGTGACCTCCTCGACCAGCAGGCCGACTCGCCGCAGGCGCTCGGTGAAGGCCGGGTCCTGGCCCGCCGACCAGATCGCCAGCACGCCGCCCGGGCGCAGCGCTTCCTGGGCGGCGGCCAGCCCCCTGGGCGAATAGAGCCAGTCGTTCTCCTCGCGCGTCAGGCCCTCGGGGCCGTTGTCGACGTCGAGCATGATGGCATCGAAACCGCCGGGTTCGCGACGCAGCAGCTCGCCCACATCACCGAGGCTGACGCGGGCCCGGGGGTCGTCGAGGGGATGCCCGGCGGCGGCGCCGAGCGGACCACGATTCCACTCGACCACCCCGGGCACCAGCTCGGCGACCACCACCTCGGCATCCTCGCCGAGGGTCGCCAGCGCCGCGGCCAGGGTGAAGCCCATGCCCAGCCCGCCGATCAGCACCCGCACCGCGGGGCGTTCGGCGATGCGCTCACAGGCCAGCTCGGCCAGGGCATCCTCGGAACCATGCAGGCGGGTGTTCATCAGCTCGCCGCTCTTGCCGGCGATGCGGATGGAGAATTCGTCATTGCGCTGCAGCAAGCGCAGCTCGCCGCCCTGGCCGGGGATGCTCGCCGTGCCGATCACTTCGAATTTGGCCATGATGCCTCGTTGACGGAAGGAAGATGATGTCCGGCTGACCGGTCGAGCCACGCACCGGCGACGTGCCGGACGACGGCCGGTGGCGCTCATTATGCTGTCCCGGCCGGCGACATGCCATGCACGGGTCGGCGCGGGCATGATTGACGGTGATCGTCGCTACCGGCGTATGATGCCCTGACAGCCGCATGGACGACATGGCACATGACGGACTCCCCGCCCCCTCTCCGCTCGCATCACCTCGCCTTCACCCTGCTGCCACGGGTGGCCCACTTCCTGTGGCGGGTGCTCAAGGCCTTCCTGCGCAACCGCGGCATCCTGCTCGCCGGCGGCGTGGGCTACAACATCCTGCTCTCCATCGTGCCGCTGTTCGCCCTGCTGGTGGTGCTGCTGGCCCGGGTGGTGGACGAGCAGCACCTGCTCGGCGTGCTGTCGGTTCAGGCACGCCACCTGGCGCCGGCCCATGCCGAGGTGCTGATCGAGGCCGTGCGCGCCCTGCTCGACTCCCGCGACGTCATCGGCTTTCTCGGTTTTCCGGTGCTGTTGCTGTTCAGTTCCTTCGCCTTTCGCATGCTGGAAGACGCCCTGGCGATCATCTTCCATGCCCCCGACACCCACCATGCCGGCCGCAGCGTCTGGGTCTCGGTGCTGATGCCCTATGCCTTCATGCTGGTACTCGGCGCGGGGCTGCTGGCCCTGACCCTGCTGGTGACCCTGGCCAGTTCCCTCAATTCCCTGTGGCTCGCGCTGTTCGACCGCGAGCTCCCGCTGGCGGGGCTCTCGGAGCCGATGCTCAACCTGACCAGCTTCCTCGGGGTCTTCCTGCTGTTCAGCGCCATCTACAAGGTGCTGCCGGTGGTGACGATCGCGCTGAAGCGGGCGGTGGTGGGCGGCTTCGTCGCCGCGCTGCTGTGGGAGGGAGTGCGCCTGCTGCTGGTGTTCTACTTCGCCAACCTGTCACTCGTCAACGCGGTCTACGGCTCGCTGGCCACCCTGATCGTGGTGTTGCTGAGCCTGGAGGTGGGCGCCATCATCCTGCTGCTGGGGGCCCAGGTGATCGCCGAGCTGGAGCGCAACGCCCGGCTCGGCCTGGCGTGGCATATCGACTCCAGGCACCAGGCGGTGACCCACGTGGACTGAGCCAGGCACGGCGAGTCAGCGCCGCGGCCCCCGGCCGCGATCGGCACCCAGGCGGCGCATCAATCCCATCAGGCTCCGGCCGCTCACCATGCCGAGCAGATAGATCACCACTAGCACCAGCGCCAGGGGCAGGGTGAGGCTCCAGGTCAGGAAGCGCACCTCCACCACGGCGATGTTCTGCACGAAGAGGATGAGCACCAGCACCGTGATCGCCACCTTCACCGCCAGCAGCAGCTTGTCCATGCCGTCTCTCCCTGTCGAATCGGCCCCTTCCAAGCTGGTCACGGGGCCAGCCGCTGTCAAGTCGCGGTCTCAGAAGGTCGAGAGGCCGGTGGCCTCCATCACCCGATAGCGCAGCCGCTGCCAGGTCGTCGCCTCGTCGTGGGCCGCGAAGGGCTCGCTGGTGACCCGCAGCGGCGTCGACTGCCAGCGGCGTTCAAAGAAGTCGCCGGCCTCGCGCAGCGCCGGCGTATCGGCCGGCCCGACCAGGCGCACGCTGGCTTCCAGATTGAGGTCGTCGAGGTTGCGTCGGGTGAAGTTGGCCGAGCCGAGGATCATCTCGGCCTCCCCCGCCCCCGCCGGTCGTCGCAGCAGCAGCTTGCTGTGGCATTGCTCGCCGCGGGTGGCACACCAGCGCACCGCGATGCCGGCTTCGTGGAGCTCCCGGGCCACCGGCCGGTTGGGAATCCCGCCCTTCTCGAGTCCGAAGGCATCGCGATTGGGGTCGAGCAGCACCCGGATATCGGCACCTCGAGAATGGGCCGCCAGCAGGGCCTCGATCACCCCGCGGTGGGCGAGGTAGAAGACCGCGATATCGAGCCGATCGCCGGATTCGGCCCGCGTCAGGGCGGCCAGCAGGGCATCGCGAATCGTCCCCTCGGTGAGGACCTGCAGGCGCGCCTCGCCGGCCACGGGAATGGCCTCGGGAGGCCGGGGGGCGGGCAGCGTCACGCCCGACCAGCGGGCCACCGGGCGCTCGGCGTCGAGCAGATCGAGCGCGGCCGCGCCTTCGAAGCGCAGTGCCACGTTGCCGTGCAGGCTGCTGGCGTCGTGGGGGTTCGCCGAGGTGACCAACCCCGCCCAGCCGTCGCCATGGTCGACCACCAGGCTCTTGCGGTGGTTGGCGTTGAAGTTGAGCAGCGCCAGGTAGCTGCGCAGCGGTACCCGGCCCGGCCCCAGCGCATTGGGCAGCCAGCCGCCCTCGGTGCCGTTGCCCAGCCAGCGCGGCCCCAGGTGCCAGCCCCCCGACCAGAGCGGGTTGGAGGCACGCAACCGGGTCAGCTCGGTCATCACCACCGTCACGCCGGCCTCGCGCAGGGCGCGAAGGTGGTCGAGATCGAGGCCACCATAGAGGGTATTGAGCGGGTCGGTGATCAGCACCGCGGTAAGCCCGGGGTGACGCTGGCGCTGCTCGATCAGCGCCTCGGTCAGCTCCGCCGAGAGCGGGCGAAAGCCGTCGCTCTCCGCCGCGCCGGCGAAATCGTTGAACAGGAACATGTCGAGCACCACCAGCCGCCTGGCCTGGCCGATCAGCGCGAGCACCTCGTCGAAGATCTCACCGTGGACCCGACGCTCACCTTCGGCGTCGACCCAGGTCTCGTCGGCGAGAAAGCGCACCCCCGCGGCGGGGCGCTCCGGCCAGGCGTGTCCGATCCCCTCCGGCAGCGGCTTGAAACGCTGCCAGGCCCCCATGGCGACCCAGGCCACCAGCAGCGCCACGACCAGCCATGGCCACATGCCCCTCCTCCCTCGACTCGCGGCACGGCGGCCACCGAACGCTCGCATCCTGGACTCCCTTCCCGACATCCCGGGCGACGACACCCCCGCGGCGCCGACAGCTGCAGCATACCCTGCCGGATCAGATGACGCAGCACGCCCGGCCAGGGCCGGGCGCTGCAGCTGGACCGCTTGCGACGATCACGGTTGCCGGCGCAGCCTCAGCCTGCGCACGACGCAGCGGGTCAAGGCGACCAGGGCCGCGATGCCCAGCAGCGACATGGCGATCACCGCCAGCAGTGCCGGACTCCCGGTGTGGCTATGCACCGTCGGGGCCTCGTGCCCGGGATGTGCCACGGCCAGGCCGGCGCCGAGCATCAGGGCGGCAACGGCAACCAGTGCCGCGCGGAACGCAGTGGAAAGATGACGTGTCATGGGGGCAATCTCCTGGGTAATCCTTGAATCGGTGGTTGACGGGATCAGGCGCTGGTGGTGTCGCGCCGGGGGCGACGCTCGGGCGGCCGGCGTTCCGGCAGCATGCCGCGGTCGAGGATGAAGCGGATGATCTCCTCGAGGCCGACGCCGTCGTAGAGGTTGGTGAAGACGAAGGGCCGTTCGCCGCGCATCTTCCTCGAGTCGCGCTCCATCACCTCGAGCGAAGCGTGGACCTGCTCGGCGATATCGATCTTGTTGATGATCAGCAGGTCGGACTTGGTGATGCCGGGGCCGCCCTTGCGCGGGATCTTGTCGCCGGCGGAGACGTCGATCACGTAGAGGGTGAGATCCGAGAGCTCGGGGCTGAAGGTGGCCGAGAGGTTGTCGCCGCCGGACTCCACCAGCACCAGCTCGAGATCCGGGTGACGCGCCTGTAAGTCATCGATGGCGGCGAGGTTCATGGAGGCATCCTCGCGGATGGCGGTGTGCGGGCAGCCGCCGGTCTCGACACCGAGGATGCGATCCGCCGGCAAGGCCTCGTGCTTGAGCAGGAAATCGGCGTCCTCGCGGGTATAGATATCGTTGGTGACCACGGCGATGTCGTAGTGGTCGCGCAGCGCCAGGCAGAGCTGCTTGAGCAGCGCCGTCTTGCCGGAGCCCACCGGGCCACCTACGCCGATACGAAGGCAATGGGTCATGTCGTTCTCCTGGTTTTTCAGAACTAGCTGCGAAACAGCCGCGAATACTGGGTCTCGTGCAGGGCACTGGCCAGCGCCAGGCCGGGCAGCGCCGGGCCGAGTTCGTCATCACCGAGCGCAAGGGCCTGGTCCACCGCGGCGACCAGCGCCGGACGCAGCCGCTCCACCAGCCGCTGGGCGGCGGTGTGGCCGAGCGGCAGCGCCTTGCAGGCCACGGCGAGCTGGTTCTCGAGCCAGGCCCAGGCGAAACCCAGCAGCGCCTGGCGAACCGGCACGCGGCGCACACAGGCGGCCCAGGCGAAGACCGTCACATAGCCCGAGTCCGCCGGTAACCCAGGCGAGGCGGGTAACAGGTCCAGGCTGCCCAGCAGCCGCGCCAGGGAGGCGCCGAGTCGCGCATCCTCGGCGGCGAGCTCGGCCGTCTCGCGGTTGGCGGCGAGCCACTGGTTCCACTCGATGATTCGTTCGGCGTCTCCCGCGACCCAGGCTTGCTGCAGGCGCACCAGGGCCGGCAATTCACAGCGCGTCTGGCCGTCGTCGAGCACGCCGGCGAGCCAGTCGCCGAGGCTCGCCTCGTCGGTGACCCAGCCCAGCTCGAAGGCGCTCTCCAGCCCCTGGGAGAAGGCGAAGGCGCCGATGGGCAGCGCCGGGCTGACCAGTTGCAGCAGGCCCAGCAACGCCAGATCATCCTGCGCCTGTCCCACTCCGCCTGGCCAGTCAGTGTGCATGGTCATGGTCGTGATCATGGGCGTGGCCATGAGGGTGCGAATGACCATGCGAGTGCCCCCCCTGGGTATAGGCACCCGGCTCCGGATCGAAGGGCGCCTCGTGATGTTCGAGACTCGCCCCCAGCAACTCGGCCAGCTCTTCCAGCACATGGTCCGGCGGGAAGCGCACGAAGCCGCCCCGCTCGTCCTCGCCCAGCGCTAGCTGCACGTGGCGATTACCCAGGTGGTAGGCGAGCCGCGCCAGCGGCAGGCCGGCGGTGACACGTGCGGTGACCACAGGCTCCACGGCGGCGCGGACACGCACCACCTCGCCTCCCTCGCCGCGCAGGGCCTCACCGTCGCGCAGCACCGGCCCTCGGTCGAGGAACAGGCCCAGCTCACGGCCACTGTCGCTCGTCGCCTTGAGGCGGCCCAACACGCGCCGCTCATAGGGCAGCGTCAGGGTGTCGGTTTCCTGGCCCGCCTCGATGGGGCCCAGGCGTTCGATCAGTTTCAGCATTGGTATCGCCTCGTTGAAATCACCCGCGGCTCTTGGTAGTCGTAGCCCGTCTCTCAGAAAAGGTGGTAGCGCTGCGCCAAGGGAAGCTCGGTGGCCGGCTCACAGGCCAAGAGTTCGCCGTCGGCACGCACCTCATAGGTCTGCGGGTCGACGGTCAGGTGCGGGCAGGCGTCGTTGAGCTTCATGTCGACCTTGCGCACGCCGCGCACGTTCTTGCACGCCGAGAGCTCGCTCGCCAGGCCCAGCCGCGCCTTGATGCCGGCGTCCAGCGCCGCCTGGCTGACGAAGGTCAGCCGGGTCTGGCTCGCGGCGCGGCCGAAGGCGCCGAACATGTGGCGGTAGTGCACCGGCTGCGGCGTGGGAATCGAGGCGTTGGGGTCGCCCATGGGGGCGGCGGCGATCATCCCCGCCTTGAGGATCAGCGCCGGCTTGACGCCGAAGAAGGCCGGGCTCCACAGCACCAGGTCGGCCAGCTTGCCCACCTCCACCGAGCCCACCTCGTGGGCGATGCCGTGGGTGATCGCCGGGTTGATGGTGTACTTGGCGATATAGCGCCTGGCCCGGAAGTTGTCGGCGCCGAGTGCCTCGTCCTCCTCGAGCAGGCCGCGCTGCACCTTCATCTTGTGGGCGGTCTGCCAGGTGCGGCACACCACCTCGCCGACCCGCCCCATGGCCTGGGAGTCGGAGGCGATCATCGAGATCACCCCCAGGTCGTGGAGAATGTCCTCGGCGGCGATGGTCTCGCGGCGGATGCGCGAGTCGGCGAAGGCCACGTCCTCGGGGATGTTGGGATCGAGGTGGTGGCACACCATCAGCATGTCGAGGTGTTCGTCGACGGTGTTGACGGTATAAGGGCGCGTCGGATTGGTCGACGACGGCAGCACGTAGGCTTTCGAGCAGGCGGTGAGGATGTCCGGCGCGTGTCCTCCCCCGGCCCCCTCGGTGTGGTAGGTGTGGATGCCCCGTTCCTTGAACGCCGCCAGGGTGTCCTCGACGAAGCCCGACTCGTTCAGGGTGTCGGTGTGGATGGCGATCTGGACGTCGTACTTCTCGGCCACACTCAGGCAGTTGTCGATGGCGGCCGGCGTGGTGCCCCAATCCTCGTGCAGCTTGAGCCCCATGGCGCCGGCCACGAGCTGGGCCTCGAGCGCCTCGGGCAGGCTGGCGTTGCCCTTGCCGAGAAACCCGATGTTCATCGGCAGGTCATCGACCGCCTGGAGCATTCTGCCGAGGTGCCAGGCCCCCGGCGTGCAGGTGGTGGCATTCGACCCGGTGGCAGGTCCCGTGCCGCCGCCGAGCATGGTGGTGATGCCGCTCATCAGCGCCTCTTCCACCTGCTGGGGGCAGATGAAGTGGATGTGGGCATCGATGCCGCCGGCGGTGAGGATCTTGCCCTCCCCGGCGATCACCTCGGTGCCCGGGCCGATGACGATCTCCACGTCGGGCTGGGTGTCGGGGTTGCCGGCCTTGCCGATGGCTTTGACGCGCCCGGCCTGAAGCCCCACGTCGGCCTTGACGATCCCCCACCAGTCGAGGATCAGCGCATTGGTGATCACGGTATCCATCACCGCTTCGTCACAGCGCTGGCTCTGGCCCATGCCGTCGCGGATCACCTTGCCGCCACCGAACTTGACCTCGTCGCCGTAGTGGGTGGCGTCGCGCTCCACCTCGATCCACAGCTCGGTGTCACCCAGGCGCACCCGGTCGCCCACGGTGGGACCGTACATGTCGGCATAGGCCCGACGACTGATCTTCATGATTGCTCTCCATTGCCGTCGGGGTCGGAAGTCGATGGGGTTCGCGCGGCAGCGGGCGCGGTAGAAAGCGCTCCCATCACCTCGCCACGAAAACCGTAGAGATGACGGCGGCCGGCGAAGGGAATCAACGTCACCTCGCGGGTCTGGCCCGGCTCGAAGCGGATCGCCGTGCCGGCGGCCACGTCGAGGCGATGGCCGCGCGCCTTGTCACGATCGAAGATCAAGGCCGGGTTGGCCTCGGCGAAATGGTAGTGGGAACCGATCTGGACCGGACGGTCGCCGGTGTTAGCGACCTCGACGGTGATCCGCTCGCGTCCCGCACAGAGTTCGATCTCGCCGTCCTGCAACTGGTACTGTCCTGGAATCATTGGGCCGGGAATCATTGCCATCTCCTTAGACGATGGGGTCGTGGACCGTGACCAGCTTGGTCCCATCCGGGAAGGTGGCCTCCACCTGCACCTCGTCGACCATCTCGGCCACGCCCTCCATGACGTCGTCGCGGGTCAGGATCTCGCGACCGTGGCTCATCAGCTCGGCGACGCTACGCCCGTCCCGGGCCCCCTCCATGATCTCGAAGCTGATCAGCGCCACCGCCTCGGGATAGTTGAGCTTGAGGCCGCGCGCCTTCCTGCGTTCGGCAAGCTGGGCGGCCGAGAACAGCAGCAGCTTGTCCTTGTCTCTGGGGGTCAGTTCCATATCGGATGGCCTCGTATCATTCGTCTAAGGTACGGTCCTGGTAGGAGCCACGCTTTGCGGGGCGATGCGGCGCGAAGCGGCGCTGGCGGCCGTCTGCCACGTCAGCGGTTACCGCCGGGGCGCCTGCGGCGCCAATCGCTCGGCAGAGCCAAGCTCCTACGAAAACCTGCCAAGCAGCAGGGTCATGTCCGCCAGATCCGCGGCACACAGGCCTCGCGACCGATCAGCCGCGGCCTCAACACCTTCCAGGCCGCCTCGCACAGCGCCCAGGCCTCGTTGCGTTCATGCCCCAGGTAGCGCAGCAACAGCACGCCCTGGCGAGCGGTGACCGCCCAGCGCGGGCTCGCCTCGATCGCCTCGCGCAAGCTGGCGATGGCGGCCGTTTCGTCGGGCAGACCCACGGCCCACAGCGTGGCCTGGACGGTGGCGCCCCCCTGCCCCCAGCGCCCGCCAAAGCGGGGGTGCCCCGGATCCAGCGGCTGTCGCTCCAGCCACAGCGGCTTGCCATCCCGCGTCAGGCGAAAGCGCTGGTCGATGCGGCCGGAGACATAGGGCAGCCGGCTCGCCGGGCGGCCCAGTGCCAGCACCTCCCAGCCCAGGCAGCGCGCCGTTCCCGTCAACTCGATATGGGTGCCCTGCTCACCCCGCGAACCGTCGAAGGCGATGGTCTCCTGGGGCAGCCATTCGAGAATGCCGCCATCGGCCACCTCGAGGTGTGCCTGCTGCGACCAGGCCACCCCGTGGCTGTCGGCCTTGTAGAGCTTGTTGGCGGCCGGCGTGGTGAGCAGCGCCCGGGCGCCGGTGCCCACTCGGGCAGAGATCGTCAGGGCATCGCCGCTGACCAGCCCGCCCGGCGGGTGCAGCAGGTAGACATGGCAGGCGCCCATTCCCCCTTCCGGATAGAAGGGCCGCTGCACCCGCAACGGGCCCCGATGGCGGGCCCGGGTCATGCGGGTCACGCCGCCGCGATTGTCGAAACCGAGCTCCAGCGACGCCGCCCAGCGCCGGCCGGCATCGAAGCGATGTCCGGAGTCCTCGGCTCCCGGGCTCCGCGACAGGGCATAGGGCATGGCTGGCGGGAAAGCCGTCATCGGCAACTGCCTTCTGGTCTGGTACGTGGGACGCGTCGAGTGGCAACTGCCCTGTTCATGGCAATGCTCGTACCAGAACGGTGAGAATCATGAATATTCCATGATATTCATCATCTTATATCGTATACAAAGAACCATGCATGACCGTTCCGCGAGCAGCCACGGCACCGGATTGGTGCAGCCCGGCCCCTCGAATGCACCAGTATCGCAAGGCCAGATGGGCATCAGTCCCATACCGGTGCATTCGACGACGTCACCGGCAGCATGGGGGCCGGCCGATGCGACGTCACCGCTAGCGCTCCGGCACCTGCGCCCATCGCAATCCCTCCAGATAGTGGGTGATCTGGCTCGGTTCATGGAGATAGAACAGCTTCTCGATGGCAAAGGCACAGTTGAAGGTGGGCAGCATGGCGAGGAGTCGCTCCTTCGCCTCGACGGCATCATCCCGCCGGCCCAGATGGGCCAGGGCAACGGCACGGTGGGCGGCGGTCCAGTACTGGCAGTTGGGCAGGTTGGCGGCCCGCTCCGTCCACTCCAGGGAACGTTCGTAGTCACCCTTGAAGATGAGCGCCAGCGCGCCATAGGTGTAGAAGGCCCATAGCTGCGGGTCGTTGGGGCTCAGCGCAATGGCGCGCTCGAACTGCACCATGGCTTCGTCATAGCGACACTCATAGGCCAGCGAATCCCCCATGCCGCAATAGGCCGCCGCGAAGGAGGGATTGAGGTCGATGGCGATCCGGTTATCGGCGATGGCCCGCCGATATTCCTGGCGGGCCAGCAACACCCGGCCGCGCAGCATGTGGAAGGTGGCATTCTGGTGATCGATCCGCAGGGCCCTGTCACAGGCAGCGAGCGCCTCGTCAAGCAGCTTCCGGTCCGGTGGCGTGTCCCAGTAGACCATGCCCAGCACGACGGCATAGGCCCACCACGCCTGGGCTTCGCCAAACATGGGATCCTGGAGCTGACTCTGGCGCAGCAAACGCTGGGCTTCCTGGTTGCCTTCCCCGGTGAACCGGAACAAGTGGTAGCACCCGAGGTGAAAGCAGTCCCAGGCTTGCAGATTCGCCGGTCGCGAGACCATGATCTTGTGCCGCTCGGCAAACCCGATCTCCGGCTCCAGCCGAGCGGCGATCTTTTCCGTGATCTCGTCCTGCAGGACAAGGATTTCGGATCGCTCGCGATCGAAGCGTTCCGTCCATTTCGTCAGCCGGGTGGCGGCATCGACGAGCTGCACGTTGATCCTCACATGATGCCCGGCGCCCTGGAGGCTGCCTTCCACCACGTAGTCGACGCCCAGTATCCGGCCCAGCTCGCGCGGGTCCGGGGCTTGCCCCTTGAAGCCGAAGGCCGTGTTGCGTGCCACCACGTTCAGCCAGCGGTGCTTGCTGAGCAGGGCGATGATGTCGCTGCTGACGCCGTCCGAGAAATACTCGTGCTCGGTCTCGCTGGACAGGTTGGTCAGCGGCAACACGACCACGGCCGGCTTGTGCAGGGCATCGGGGGTGCCCAGTTGCGTGGGCGGCTGCGCAACCGTCGCGGGGTCGTCGTTGTGCACCTCACCCACGAAGCGAAATCCCTTGCGGTGAATCGTACGGATATAGGCCTGGCGGCGCCCGTCATCGCCCAACAGCTGGCGCGCCATCTTGATCCGGCTGCTCAATGCCGCCTCGGAGACGATGCGTCCCCGCCATACCACCTCGTTGATCTCCTCCTTGCTGACCATCCGGTCGCAGTTCTCCACCAGCAGGGCCAGCAGCTCGATGACCTGCGGCTCGCTGCGAAGCGGTCGGTCGTGGCGACGCAGCTCGAAGCGATCGGTGTCCAGGATGAAGTCGTCGAATCGGTAGCGCATGGCTATTTACCGTCCAGTCAGCTCTCCAGCACTTCTCCACGATAACACCAGCTCACCGTCAAGCCTTCCCGGGAGACCATCACTAGGCTGGGGATGTGTTCCACACACCAACCCCATACTCCGAGGAAAGCACAACCATGTCCGAGCACAACCTCTCGAACCAGAAATTTCTGCTTAACTGCCAGTACGGCACCGACAATCTGGAACGCGCCACCGTCGCCTTCATCCTCGCCACCAGCGCCTCCAAGACCTCGGAGACCGCGGTCTTCATCAGTTCCAACGCCACTGAGCTGTGCGTACGAGGCGCCCTCGACGGGCTGGTGGCCGAGGGGTACGAGCCCCTGGCCGACCTGGTCGCCCAGTACCAGGCCAACGGCGGTCAGCTCTGGGTCTGCCCGGTTTGCGTCAAGGTGAAGGGCCTGTCTCAGGAGGACCTCCTCCCCGGCGTCGAGGTCGCCGGTGCGCCCCGCACCACGGCCTACCTCGCCAGCGGCGCGCGCCTGCTGGCCTGACGTCCTGCGCTACCGCCGCCCTGTGCGACGGTAGCGTGGGTGCCATGCTTCAGTCGATGGAGGAGAGGACCATGGCGACCGAACCGGCCGAGTGCGGCAAGCTGGCGGAGTACCTGGAGGTGCTGGGAAACGCCCTTGACCGCTTCCTGACCTTCCAGCATCCCGATGCCATGCATGAGCCGGCGCGTTGGCGCGCGGTCCTGGAGCGTCGGTTGCCGATCTCCGGCATCGGTATCGACGCCGTCATGGAGGAGATGACCCGTTACCTGGTTCCCAACGGATCGGCCATTCCGAACCCCGGCAGCACGGCATTCATCACCACGGGCGCGACCACGATCGGTGCCCTGGCGACGCTGGCCGGCGCGGTGGCCTCGCCCCAGCGCCTCACGCTCAACGCCTTCAACTTCCTCGAGGAGCAATCGCTGGAATGGCTCGCCGAGCTGTTCCGGCTTCCCCCCGCCATGAAGGGGCTCTACAGCAGCGGCGGCTCGGTGGCCAACCTGGCGGCCCTGGGGGCGGCCCGCCAGCAAGCCTTCGAGGCACGGGGCATCGATCCCGCCCGGCAGGGCGTGCCCGGCCCGGCGCGCCTCTACGCCAGCAACGCCAGCCACCACTCCATTCGCCGGGCGGCCGCCGTGCTCGGCCTCGGGCGCGAGGCGGTAGTGACCATCGCCACGGATACCCAGGGCCGGATGATCCCCGCCGCGCTGGAGCGACAGTTGCAGGAGGACCGCGTTCGTGGCCTGGTGCCGGTAGCGGTGGTGGCCAACGCCGGGACCACGACCACTGGCGCCATCGATCCGTTGCATACCATCGGCACCCTCGCCCACCGCTATGACACCTGGTTCCACGTCGATGGCGCCTATGGCCTGCCGGGCATCCTGGACCCGACGGTCCGCCATCTCTACGCCGGCCTGGAGCTGGCCGACTCGGTCATCGTGGATCCCCACAAGTGGCTGGGCGCACCGGTGGGTATCGGCGCAACTTTCGTGCGCGACCGCGCCCTATTGCAGCGCGCTTTCACCCAGGAGGCCGCCGACTATCTGGAGCAGTCCTGTACTCAGGAAACGGCGCTGCATTCCATGGACAGCCTGGGCATTCCCTACAGCGACTTCGGCGTTGAGCTCTCGGCGCCACCACGCGGCGCCGTGGTCTGGGCACTGCTGCGAGAGATCGGCGCCGACGGGTTGCGCGCTCGCATCTGCCGGCACAACGCCATGGCACGCCAGGTGGCCGAATGGGCGAACGCCCATCCCAACCTCGAGGTCCTGCAGTGGCCCACCTTGTCTATCTGCTGCTTCCGCTATGTGGTGGTGGGCTGTCCCGACCTTGATGCCCTCAACACGCGTATCCACCGCGCGCTGGTACGCCATGGCCGCAATATTCCGAGCACCGCCCAGGTCAACGGCCAGTTGGCCATCCGCCCCTGTTTCATTGGCGCTCGCACCGGCCCGGACCAGGCGCAGGCCCTGGTGGACGAGGTGCTGGCCCTCGGTGCGCAGCTCACACAAGGCGCTGAACCCGACACTGATACAAACACGGACACCAACAACAGCGGCAGCATGCCGTACTTCACGAGGTAGACGATCATGGGAAAGCGTTACGACAGCATTCTGGACACCGTAGGCCACACGCCAGTGGTGCGCATCAATAATCTCGGGCCGGCACACGTCAATCTGTACGTGAAGGTGGAGGCATTTAATCCCATGGGCTCGGTGAAGGATCGCCTGGCGCTGGGCGTGATCGAGGACGCCGAGCGCCGCGGCGAACTCGCCCCGGGGCAGACCGTTGTCGAGGCCACCAGCGGTAACACCGGCATTGGCCTGGCGATGGTGTGCGCCCAGAAGGGCTATCCTCTCGTGGTCACCATGGCCGAGAACTTCAGCGTGGAGCGGCGCAAGTTGATGCGCTTCCTGGGTGCTCGCGTGGTCCTCACACCGGCCTCGGAGAAGGGGTCCGGAATGGTGGCCAAGGCCGAGGAGCTGGCAAAGGAGCACGGCTGGTGGCGATCGCGGCAGTTCGAGAACCCTGCCAACGCCGACATTCACGCGCGTACCACGGCGGTCGAGATCCTCGATGACTTCGAGGACGTCGTGCTGGACTACTGGGTCACCGGCTTCGGTACCGGCGGCACCCTCAACGGCGTCTCCCGCGTGCTCCGGGCCCGCAGCCAGCAGACCCGGATCGTGGTCTGCGAACCCGACAACTCGGCGATCCTGGCCAGCGGCATCCCCCAGCCCTGCGCGGCGGACGGCAAACACAGCCAGAGCCACCCGGCCTTTCGCCCGCATCTGATGCAGGGCTGGTCGCCGGACTTCGTGCCCCAGCTGGCCGAACCGGCCCTCGCCGAGCAGCGCATCGACGCCTTTCTCGGGATCAACGGCCAGGACGCCCTGCGCTGTGCCCGCGAGTTGGCCAGCCGCGAGGGTATCTTCGTGGGGATCTCCGCCGGCGCGACGTTTGCGGGGGCACTGCAGGTGGCAGCCGACGCTCCCGCCGGCAGCAATATCCTCTGCATGCTGCCGGACACCGGAGAGCGCTACCTCTCCACGCCGCTGTTCGAGAACGTGGCGGTGGACATGACCGAGGAAGAAACGGCCCTGTCGCGCTCCACCCCCGGCTACCGGTTCGATGGGGGCACCAGCGCGCCGCCTGCCGTGGACGACCGGGAACTCGACCCCGAGGCGCAGCGCCAGGTGGACGCCGCCCTGGCGGACCCACGGCAACCGGTGGTCATGTTCGCCTTGGAGTGGTGCGAGTTCTGCTGGTCGGTGCGCAAGGTCTTCGACCGCTACCGGATTCCCTATCGCTCCCTCGACCTGGATTCGACGACCTACCAGGTCGATGATCTGGGCGGAAGGATGCGGGCGGTGCTGAAGGAGAGGACCGGCTGGAACACCCTGCCCCAGATCTTCATCGGCGAAGAATTCGTCGGCGGCTGCACCGACCTCTTCGACGGGATCAGGAGCGGTGCGCTATTCGAGCGCCTCGACGGCCATGGTGTCGGCTACGATGCCGGCGTCGATACGGATCCCTACACGTTGCTGCCGACCTGGCTACACCCTCGCTGACCCCGAAACGGCACGGCCCCACCTCCGCGACATACAGGGGGGGGGCCCGGGCGCTGCGGAGCCTACACCGTCAGATGCTCCTTGATCAGCGTATCGGAGAGCTCGCCGATCCCGCCCCTGGCCACCGGCCGGCCGCGATCCATGATCACGAAGCGGTCGGCATACTTGCGGGCGAAGGGCAGCTTCTGCTCCACCAGCAGTACCGTCAGACCGTCCTCACGGATCAGCCGGCGAATCACCTCGCCGATCTGGGTGACGATATTGGGCTGGATGCCCTCCCCCGGCTCGTCGAGAATCAATAGCCGCGGCTCGATCACCAGCGCCCGGCCGATCGCCAGTTGCTGCTGCTGGCCGCCGGAGAGGTCACCGCCGCGACGATGCTTCATCTCCGCGAGGACCGGGAAGAGCTCGAAGACACGCTCCGGAATGGTGCGCCTGCCGTCGCGGCGGGCGGCGAGCCCGGTGCGCAGGTTCTCCTCGACGGTGAGCAAGGGGAAGATCTGCCGTCCCTGGGGCACATAGCCGATGCCGAGACGAGAGCGCTCCTCGACACGCCGGTTCGTCAGCTCCACCTCGTCGGCATAGCGGACACTGCCCGACGACACCGCCACCTCGCCCATGATCGCCTTCATCAGGGTGGTCTTGCCCACCCCATTGCGCCCCATCACGCAGGTGCACTCTCCGGCAGGCACCTCGAGATCGAGGTCCCACAGGGTGTGGCTCTCGCCGTAGTACTGGTTGAGCCTGTCGATCGCGAGCATCAGACCACCTCCTCTTCGGCCTCGGCCCCCAGGTAGACCTCGATCACCTTCGGGTCGCTGGCGACCTGGTCCATGCTGCCCTCGGCCAGCACGCTGCCCTGGTGCAGCACCGTGACCTGGCGTGCAATGGAGCGCACGAAGCCCATATCGTGCTCGACGACGACGACGGATTGCTTGCCGGCGAGTCCGGTGAGCAGTTCGGCGGTGCGCTCCATCTCCTGCTCGGTCATGCCGGCCACGGGCTCGTCCACCAGCAGCAACCGCGGGCGCTGCATCAACAGCATGCCGATCTCCAGCCACTGCTTCTGGCCGTGGGAGAGGATCCCCGCCGGGCGGCTCCGCAGTTCGGTGAGGCCAATGGTCTCGAGCACCTCGTCGATGCGGTCACGGGCCGCGCCGGACAGGCGCGCGGTCAGCGTCGGCAGGATGCGCTTGTCGGCGGCCATGGCCAGCTCCAGGTTCTCGAACACCGTCAGGGCCTCGAACACCGTGGGTTTCTGGAACTTGCGCCCGATGCCGAGACTGGCGATTTCCGGCTCGTTCATGGTCAGCAGGTCGTGGCGGCTGCCGAACCAGACCCTTCCGGCATCGGGGCGGGTCTTGCCGGTGATGATGTCCATCATGGTGGTCTTGCCGGCGCCGTTGGGGCCGATGATGCAGCGCAGCTCGCCGTCGTCGATGGTCAGGTTCAGGGCGTTGATCGCCTTGAAGCCGTCGAAACTGACGGTCACGTCCTCGAGATAGAGGATCGGGCCATGGCGTACGTCCACCGGGGACTGCGCCGGCACCAGGAAGTCGAAGACCCGATCGCGGTCGGCCAGCGATGTCAGAAAGTTCATGCGCGAGCCTCCCTGCCGGTGGTCGGGGCGTCCCCTTCAGCCGGGTATCGGCGCTTCAGGCGCTGGACACGATAGCCCAGCAGCCCGGCCACGCCCCTGGGCAGGAAGACCGTGACCAGCACGAAGAGCGCGCCGAGGGCGAACAGCCAGGCATCCGGCATCACCCCGGTGAACACCGTCTTGGCGTAGTTGACCAGGAGCGCCCCGATCACCGCGCCATAGAGCGTGGCACGGCCGCCCAGCGCCACCCAGAGCACGATCTCGATGGAGAAGATCGGCGAGAACTCGCTGGGGTTGATGATGCCCACCTGGGGAACATAGAGCGCCCCGGCCAACCCGGCGAGCATCGCCGAGACCACGAAGACGAACAACTGGAAGCGCTCCACCCGGTAGCCGAGAAAACGCGTGCGCGCCTCGGCATCCCGGGTCGCCACGCAGACCCGCCCCAGCTTGCTGGCCACGATGGCCCGACACAGCACATAGCCCAGCGCCAGCGCCACGCCGGTGGCGAGGAACAGCCCCAGCCGCGTGGCATCGCTGCGCAGGCTGAAACCGAGGATGTCGCGGAAGTCGGTGAGGCCATTGTTGCCGCCGAAGCCCATCTCGTTGCGAAAGAAGGCCAGCATCAGGGCGAAGGTCAGCGCCTGGGTGATGATCGAGAGGTACACCCCGGTGACCCGCGAGCGGAACGCCAGGAAGCCGAACACCAGCGCCAGCGCCCCCGGCGCCAGCAGCACCATGAGGAAGGCGAACCCGGCCATGTCGAAACCCAGCCAGTACCAGGGCAGGCTGTCCCAGTTGAGGAACACCATGAAATCCGGCAGTTCCGGGTGGCCATAGACGCCACGATCGCCGATCTGGCGCATCAGGTACATGCCCATGGCGTAGCCGCCGAGGGTGAAGAAGGCCCCATGGCCGAGACTGAGGATGCCGAGATAGCCCCACACCAGGTCCACCGCCACCGCCAGCAGCGTGTAGCTCAGGTACTTGCCCAGCAGGTTGACGGTATAGGCCGTGACGTGCAGCGGATGGCCCTGGGGCACCGCCAGGTGCAGCGCCGTGACCAGCAGCAGGGCCGCCAGCAGCACGCCGAGGAAGATGAGCGTCGAGCGCTCGTTGAAGGGTCGCGTCAGCCACATGATCGGTCAGCCCTCCGCCGCCCGGCCCTTCTGCGGGAAGAGTCCGCGGGGGCGCTTCTGGATGAACAGGATGATGAAGACGAGCACGATGATCTTGGCCAGCACGGCGCCGGCCCAGGGCTCGAGCACCTGGTTGATCACGCCGAGCGACAGCCCGGCCACCAGGGTGCCCCACAGGTTCCCCACCCCGCCGAACACCACCACCATGAAGGAGTCGATGATGTAGTTCTGGCCCAGGTTGGGGCCGACGTTGGTGAGCTGGGAGAGCGCCACGCCGGCGAGCCCGGCGACGCCGGAGCCCAGGGCGAAGGTCAGGATATCGACCCGGGTGGCACGAATGCCCATGGAGCGGGCCATGGCGCGGTTCTGGGTCACCGCCCGGACCTCGAGCCCGAGTCGTGTGCGACGCATGATCAGCATCAGGGCGGCGAACACCACCAGGGCGAAACCGAGCACCACCATCCGGTTCAGGGTCAGCGCCAGGGCGTCGTTGACCACCAGGGAGCCGCTCATCCACTCCGGGGTGACCACGGTGCGGTTCAGGGGAGAGATCACGGTGCGCACCAGCTGCTGGAGGATCAAGCTGACACCGAAGGTGGCCAGCAGGGTCTCCAGGGGACGCCCCTTGAGGAACTGGATCACGCCCCGCTCGATGGCGATGCCGGCCAGCGCCGCCACCAGGAAACCGGCGGGCACCGCCAGGACCAGTGCCAGTCCCGGCTGGCCGGGCAGCAACTGCTGCATCGCCCAGGTGGTGTAGGCGCCGAGCATGATCAACTCGCCGTGGGCCATGTTGATCACCCCCATCACCCCGAAGGTGATGGCCAGCCCGATGGCGGCGAGCACCAGCACCGAGCCGAGGCTCAGGCCGAAGTAGAGGGTCTCGGCGGCGCGATTGAACTTGAGCTTCTGCTCGATATTGTTGAGTGCCGACCGGGCGGCCGACGCGAGCTCGTCATCATCGCCCGTCACCGCCCTCGACAGCGCGACCCGCGCCCGGGGATGCAGGCTGCCGTCGAGGTGGTCGATGGCCGCCAGCTCGCCCTGCTCCAGGCGATGGATGGCCAGCGCCAGGGTCAGACGCTCACGGACGCGAGCGTCGCCCTCCTGCTCGATGAGCTCCGACAGCGGGCCGGCCAGGTCGGCGTCGACCTCGCCGAGCAACCGCTCGGCGGAGGCGCGGCGCAGCTCGAGATCCGCCGAATAGAGATCGACCACGGCGATGGCGCTGCGCAGCTGGTTGCGCAGCGCATTGTTGATGCCGATGCGATCCAGTTCGCGGCGCGACATCTCGCCGAGTGGCTCGCCGCTGAGGGCGTCGGCCACCGGCCAGTCGCGGCCGCTGTTGTCGAGCACCACCACGAAGCGGCCCTCGCCGGTGCGCTGCAGGCGGCCGTCGAGCAGGGCCGAGAGCCAGTCGCGGGCGCGCTCGTCGTCGCTGCGGACGAGGGCCTCGATGGCCTCGGCCTTCTTGGCGTAGGAGCTGACGTCCAGCGCCTCGAGCAGTTCGACGGCCGCGGCGTCGGCACCGGTATCGGGCGTCTGTGCCTGCACGGCACCGGCCAGCAGCCACAGGATCAGCAGCGAGACCAGCATGCCCAGCCCGCGACCTGGATGGCCGACGACGCCGCCGGCGCTCGCCCTGACCGCCGCTGGCCAGGGCAACGGGAACTTCCTCATCGGGCTTTCCTCTGGAAGGAGTCGAGATGGCGTGCCTGCCTCGCCGCCGCGGGCGGCGAGGCAGGGGGCGGGCTCATTCGGCCAGGGCGACCTCGGCTTCCTCGGCCGCGGTGCTGCCGCCGCAGGAGCCGTTGGCGACGTTGAAGTTGCCGCAGCGCATCGGTGCACGCCAGTCGCTGACCAGGTCGCGAGACCCCGGCAGGTAGTCGGACCAGGCGTCGCCGGCCACGGTGGACGGCGTCTGCCACACCACGTCGAACTGGCCGTTGTCCTGGATCTCGCCGATCAGCACCGGCTTGGTGATGTGGTGGTTGGGCATCATCGCCGCATGGCCGCCGGAGAGGTTGGGCACGGTCACGCCGATGATGGCGTCCTTGACGGCGTCGACCTCGGTGGTGCCGGCCTTGCGTACCGCCTCGGCCCACATGTTGAAGCCGATGTAGTGGGCCTCCATGGGGTCGTTGGTCACCGACTCCTCGTCACCGGTGTAGTCGATCCAGGCGTCGATGAAGTCGTAGTTCTCGTCGGTGTCGACGCTCATGAAGTAGTTCCAGGCGGCCAGGTGGCCGACCAGCGGCCCGGTGTCGAGGCCGGACAGCTCCTGCTCGCCCACCGAGAAGGCCACCACCGGGATGTCGGCGGCATCGATGCCTTGGTTGGCCAGCTCACGGTAGAAGGGCACGTTGGCGTCGCCATTGATGGTCGAGACCACCGCGGTCTTCTTGCCCTCGGCACCGAAGCGGCGCACCTCGGCGACGATGTTCTGCCAGTCGGAGTGACCGAAGGGGGTGTAGTTGACCAGGATGTCCTCCTCGGCCACCCCGAACTCCTCCCGTAGATACGCCTCGAGGATGCGGTTGGTGGTGCGCGGATAGACATAGTCGGTGCCGGCCAGCACCCAGCGCTCGACGCCGACCTGGTCGTGCAGGTAGTTGACGGCCGGAATGGCCTGCTGGTTGGGCGCGGCACCGGTGTAGAAGACGTTCTCGGAGGACTCCTCGCCCTCGTACTGCACCGGATAGAACAGCAGGCCATTGAGCTCCTCGACCACCGGCAGCACCGCCTTGCGCGAGACCGAGGTCCAGTTGCCGAAGATCACGTCGACCTCCTCCTGAGCGAGCAGCTCGCGGGCCCGCTCGGCGAACAGCGGCCAGTTGGAGGCCGGGTCGACTACCACCGCCTCGAGCTGGCGGCCGAGCAGGCCGCCCTGCGCGTTCTGCTGCTCGATGAGCATCTCCACGGTGTCCTTGAGGGTCGACTCGCTGATCGCCATGGTGCCGGAAAGCGAGTGCAGGATGCCGACCTTGATCGGGTCCTCGGCCAGGGCCTGGGCGCTGACGCCCAGCGTGGCGGCGGAGACCAGGACGGTCGCCAGCCAGCGTGACGGATAGGTGACGGGACGAGACAGTGCCTTGCGTCGGGATGTGGTCACTTGAACCTCCATGCGCCCTCCTGATGGAAGGACTCGTTGTGGTTGCATGGCGCCGCCGGGGCAGGATCCGCCGGCGCTCGGGACAGCGACCAGCACTTGCAAGGTCTGCGCCACTCGATGGCAGACACTTCTTTACACTAATTTTTCAGACACTTACCAAAAATGAAACGGAACGACACCGGCGTTGTTGCACCAACCGCGTGCAAATAGCCATCGCCAAGGCCGTTGCACGCACCTCGTTGGATGCACCATGGTCGAACTCATGCACTCCCATGATGAAAGAAGGGGCGCCGACCGCGTCGACACCCCTTATGTGGCTTATCTCGTTCGTTCCTGGTGACTGCCGGCAAGCTAACGGTGTGGTGCCCGCGCTGGCCCTCCCGGCGTCAGCCAGGATCGATCAGACCACATGGAAGCACGCCGAAGCGGGAGTGCGGGTGTCCATGTTGCGCCCCCGGTTCAGGTGGTCATCGATCTCGGCCGCGGAGCCGATCATGCGGCCGTAGAGAAAGACGCTGAAGGCTGCCGTCTCGAGGTCCCGCTCGGTCAGCTCGCCCGACTGGTAATCCTTCCACAGGAGCGCGAGCAGCAGCGCCGCGATCACCGCGTCGACGTTGACGCAGAAGACGTAGCGGCTGGCGCCCACGTCATACAGCGCCTGCACCAGTTCGCGGTAGAAGGCATGGAAGATGTTGTAGTCGCCGCGCTTCGCCATGAACTCCGCGATGAAGCGCTCGCGTGGATCGTAGTTGACCGGCTTGCCCTTGAAGATCGGGTGGTGGACGCCGGGCAAGGCGCGGACCTCGGTACCGATCTCCTTGGCCTCGGCCTTCTCGTGCTTGTAGGCGCGGGCGAAGTCGGTGGCCATGGCCTTGAGGTCGATGCCGTGGTTCGGGTCGGTGGGGTCGCTGAGCCCCTTGTCCTTGAACTGGTCGAGCAGGAAGGCCATTCCCTCGAAGCCGTTGCCGCCGTGGCTGTAGCCGGTGTGAGTGAGAAACCCGACCATGGCCTTGTTGATCTGCACGCGTTCAGGGGTCTGGGGTCCGTCAGCCGAGACCGCCCCCTTGGCGCCTTGTGCCGAGATCGAGCCTGGGCCGTTGGAGATCAGCAGGCCGACGAGGATCTGGAGCGGCAACGCCTCGTCGCGGGTCGGCTTCTTGCCGGTCATGGCGAGGAAGCAGAGGTCCGCCATGGTCCATTGGCCAAAGCGCTCGTCGCGCGGAATGCCACACAGCGAACCGGGCTGGTGGTGGGAACCCGGGATCGTCGCGCCGACCATCACGCCGTAGAGGCGTAAATACCAGGGCAACGTCTCCGCGGTCAGGCGCGAGATGCGTTTACGCATGAGGGGACCCCAGGCGATGGTCAGACTGATCGCGGCGAGGATGGCATCCCGGGAGAGGCGGCCGTTCAGGGTGGCGAGGTATTTGAGGAAGACCGACTTGCCACCGCGCGCCTTGACGGCGGCGAGCATCGCCTCGGGGCGGGGGTCGTCGGCCTCGGCCTCGGAGGCGAGAAAGAGCGCGCGGGTGGCAGCGTCCATGGTGATCGCCGAGATGTCGAACTCCTCGCTACGGCCGTCGCGCAGGCCGGAATGCGCAAAGAGGTCGATCAGCGCGCCGGTGCAGGCCAACGCGCGTTCGACCCGCTTCGGTCCGACGATCGCGGCAGCGGTCGCCATGATGGAGTTGGGCGCATTGCCCGCGTCCCGCGCGGCGTCGGCAGCCACGAGGATCGGGTCACCGACCAGGTTCACCTCCGCCGCCACGGCCACGTCAAGCATGGCACGGTCGTTCTCGCCGGCGATCTCGTGGACGAGTGGCAGTGCGAAGTTGGCCTCCAGCGGATCGAGCGCAAGGTCGAGCACTGAAAAGCCGTGCACGCTGGTCACCTGGGTGGTGGGGTCCATCACCGAAGCACCGGATTTGTCCTTCATGGTCTGGCGGGCGATCACCGCGCCAACCTGGCGCTTGAGCACGGCGATCTGGGTCGCATAGGGCTCTCTCGGCGTCACCGGGGGCATGGCGAGTTCGGATGGCAGCGCCAGGCCCTGGTCGTTGGCGATCCAGGGCTTGAGCGCGAGGCTGCCCGTTGAGGCGAAATCGGGCGAAACGCCGTTGAGCTTCATCACCGCGGTCAGTGCCATGGGGATGTCGGCGATATTGGTCACCACCGCGCCCTTGGCCGAGACCACCGGGTTGTCGGGCGTGTAGAGGCCGTCAACCCCGAAGGCCTCCATCAACCAGCCCTCCTTGTCTTCCGCCCGGTCGCCCGAGCCAGCCATCGCACCGGCATGGCCGACGGCACGGGTCAGCTTCGATTTCCAGCGGCCGACGACACAGGCAACCGTCGGCTTGCCGAAATCGACGCCGTGCTCGTGATAGCCACCCGGTTCGACATAGAGCACCGCGGCTTTCGAGCGGTCGTCGTTCACCAGCGCATGGGAGAAGTCACGTGCGTTGTAATGGATATAGACGTCCTTTCCGCTCGAGACGAGCGTTGTGGTGCCCCAGCCTTCGGTCGCGAGGTACTGCGCGATGGTGGTGGTGAAGCCCCCCGAATTCGAGAAGATCGCGACCGAGCCCTTGCGCAGGGACTCCTCGGGACTGTCGCCGCCGAGCGCGCCGCCAATGCGGACCTGGTTCCAGCTGTCGGCCACACCGAGGCAATTGCCACCGATGATGTCGACGCCATTGGCCTGCCCCATCGCGCGGATCTCGCGCGCATCGTGCACGGCAATCTTTTCGGTAATGATGACGATCTTTTCCAGAGCGTCGTTGACACGAATGAGTTCCGCCACCCCATCGCGCACGCTGGGGGGCGGGAGGTAGACGACGCCCACATTGAAGGTGTGCCCCGCCTCCAGGCCCTCGCGCACATTATTGAACACCGGAATGTCGCCCGCGGGAGTCTTGAGCGTCTGCCCGGCACGCCCCGGCGAGGTACCGAAGACCACGTTGCCCCCCGAGTAGGCATGACTCACCGGTGTCACCGTGCGTGACTCGCCACCCATGATGTTGAGAACACAGACGCGATCCTCGCGCCTCGCCACATCGGCCAGCGAGCGAATGCCGAGATAGTATGGAAAGTCCGCAATACCCTGAAGATACATGATGCTTCTCCCCTTAGGCCGGTGTCTTGATGCCGAGATGCCGGGCGATCTCGGCACGGCCTCCGTCACGCATCCACAGATCGAGATTCTTCGCGTAGCTCACCACTTCGGAGATTGCGCTGTCGAAGCCGAAGAAGCGATAGGGCACGCCGAGGCTGTCCAGCGTGTCGCCGAGGTTGCCCATGCCGCGTACCAGGTTCGGCCCACCGCGCCCCACGACGACATAGAGGGGAGTCGGCCCGTACTCCGCGAAATGCTCGCGCAGCGCGTCGCCCATGCCCCGGAAGGTCTCGAGGATATCCGTGTTGTTCGACTTCCCCCCGATGATGAACAGCACATTGGTCTGGGCAAGGAAATGCCGGTAGCAGATCGCGGCGACCGACTTCATCTTTTCATAGGGGGGATTGCCACCGAAATCCGAGGAGATGATCGCGGCGTCCCCCAGCACCTCGGTCACCAGGCTATTGGCACCACCGCCGAAGGTTGGCGCCAGGATGGTGCCCTTGTCGTTGATCACAAAGACATCCGACTGGCCCTGGTGGGTACGCAGCCGGTTCACTTCCTGCTCGAAGGCCGAGACGTCGGCGGCGAAGAGCTGTTCGGGCAGGCCCAACCGCCCCACCCGCGGATCATCGCGATCGAAGCCACACTTGAAGTCGCAGGCAACCGGCATCAGCCGGCCGTCGCGCCCGGGGCGCATGCGGATGGGGTTCAGTTCCAGCGTGGTCATGCCATAGTGATGCATCAACTCCCAGAGCTTGGGCAGGTGCTGCACCAGCGGCGAGATGATCTCCTTGGGGGCACCGATGTCGCTCAGCGCATTGGCCACCACGAAGGCCTTGAGACCCGTCAGCGCCTCGAAAGGCACGGTGGCGATCTCGGCTTTGTCCAGCTCCTCGATATCGACACCACCGCGGTGGGTCAGCGTCATGGTCGGCGCCCGGAAGCGGCTGTCGTCGGAGATGGCAAAATAGACCTCGTGCTCGGCCGGCACGCCGGCCTCGAATGTCACCCCGTTCGCCTTGGCGTAGGCATTGCCGTGGCGATGCTCGGCGAAATAGAGCCGCTCCTTCTCGGCCAGGGCAGTACGCAGATCGCTCGCCTTGCCGATAAGCCCCGCCTTGCCTTTCTTGCCGACACCACCGCGGAACAGCGGCTTGATGAAGATCAACCCGTGGCGAGCGATCAAGTCCTGAATCTGGTCCTCAGTGGCATCGGGCCCCAGCACTTCCGAGGCCGGAAACCCGACATGATTGAGTAATTTCACTCCTTGGAGCATACCGGTCACGTGCACGACACTCTCCTTATTGTAATCAACACGCTTTACCTCGGAATCAGGGTATTCCCGGGGTGTCAGTCGCCTTCGGGATTCCCTGCGATGGCGACGCCCCGCATGCGGCGGCGCAGGATCGGGCCGACGATATAGGGCAGGATCAGCCCCGCGATGGCGAAGGCCCACAGGCCGATGGCCAGGCCGCTGTCCCAGAGGATCGTCCAGTCGCCGTCGGAGATGTCCATGGCGTGGCGCAGGTTCTTCTCCATCTCCGGCCCCAGCAACAGGCCGAGGATGATCGGCACCAGCGGGATCTCCAGCTTGCGCAGGACATAGCCCCCCACCCCGAAGGCCACCATGAAGTAGAGGTCGAAGACGGTGTTGCTGATCGAGTAGATGCCCACGAAGGCGACCATGGTGACGATCGGCAGCAGGTACATCGGCGGCACCGACAGCAGCCGGACGAAGATGCCCACCAGCGGAATGTTGAGCACCAGCAGCAGGAAGTTGCCGATCAGCAGCGCCGCAATCACGCCCCAGACGATGTCGGCGTTCTGGGTGAACATCAGCGGCCCGGGGGTGATGTTCAGCGAGATCAGCAGCGCGAGCAGCACCGCGGTGGTGCCGCTGCCCGGCACGCCGAGCGTCAGCATGGGCACCAGGGCACCGCTGGAGGCGCCGTTGTTGCCGGCCTCGGGGGCGGCGACACCGCGCGGGTCACCCTGGCCGAAGTAGCCCTTCTTGCCGACTACCTTCTTCTCCAGGGTGTAGCCGATGAAGCTGCCCAACGAGGCGCCCGCCCCCGGCAGCACGCCGGCGATAAAGCCCAGCACACCGCCCCGAAAGCTGGAGGGCAGGATGAAGCGGATGTCCTTCCATTTCAGCGAGAGCTTGTTGACGGCCATCTTCGCCTTGCCGCCGCCGGCCTTCTCCTCGATGAAGAACAGCAGCTCGGAGATCGCGAACAGGCCGACGATGGCGATGATGAAGTCCACCCCCTCGTAGAGTTCGAGCACGCCGAAGGTGTAGCGCTGCACCCCGGTATTGTCGATGCCCACGGTGGCGATCATCAGGCCGATGGCGGCGGCCACCACCGTCTTCATGGGGTTCTTGCCGGTGATGCCGCCGAGGGTGGCGAAGGCCAGCAGGAACAGCGCGAAGTACTCGGCCGGGCCGAAGGTCAGGGCGAAGTCGGCCAGCAGCGGCGCCAGCAGGATCAGCCCGATGGTGGCGATCAGGCTACCGATGAAGGAGGCCACGGCGGAGATCGCCAGCGCCTCGGAGGCCTTGCCCTGCTGCGCCATGGGATAGCCGTCGAGGCAGGTCATCATCGCCGGTTCGTCACCGGGGATGTTCAACAGGATCGACGAGATGCGCCCGCCGTACATGGCCCCGGCATAGACCGCGGTGAGCATGATCAGCGCGGTCTCCGGGGCGAGCCCCAGGCTGAAGGCGAGCGGGATCAGGATCGCCACCCCATTGGCCGGCCCCAGGCCCGGCAAGGCGCCGATCAGGGTGCCGAGGAAGGCACCGAGCAGGGCGAACAGCAGGTTGTGTGGGGCCAGGGCGACACCAAACCCATCCATCAAGAAGCCGAGAGTTTCCATCAGCTCACCTCCAGGAACGAGAGCAGGCCCAGCGGCAGCGCCAGATCGAGGGCGAAGTTGAACAGCAGGAACACCACCACCCCGGAGATCGCCCCGGTCACATAGGCCCTCACCGGGGCGGAGCCCATGCGCCAGCAGAGGGTCCCCACCGCCAGGGTCGTGCTGATGATGAAGCCCAGCGGCTGCAGCAGCGCGGCGTAGAGGATCAACACCACCACGGCGACGATCAGCTCGATGCCGGTGCGGCTCCACGGCCAGGCGTTATCCGGATCCGGCCGCACGATCATGTACAGGCTCGAGAGTGCCAGCACGACGGCCAGCAGGCGTGGAAAGGTATCGGGACCGACGGCTTCGGTCCCGCCGAAGGGTTCAGGGAACTGGGTGGTGCCCCAGCCGTACGCGACGGCCAGGACGATCATCAGGACCCCGAAGATGCGGTCGTTGTAGGTCATTCCTGAATCAGCCCTATGTCCTTGGAGAGGGTTTCGATCTCGGCGATCTGGTCGATCACGAAGGTCTCGAATTCGCCGGCGCTCATGTGGAAGGGCATCAGGCCGTTCTGGGTCATGACGCTCTGCCACTCCTCGCTCTCATAGATGGTGTCCATGGCGTCGACCCAGTACTGCTTGGCCTCGTCAGAGATGTCCGCCGGCATGTAGAAGCCGCGCCAGTTGGGGCCCAGCGCATCGATACCCTGTTCCATGGCGGTCGGGATGTCCGCGAACTCACCGGGCAGGCGCTCCTCGGAAAGCACGGCGAGCACCTTGAGGTCACCGGATTCCATGAAGCCCTGGGCCTCGGTGATGTCACCGGTGAAGGCGTCGACGTGCCCCCCGATCACCTGGGTCAGAGCCTCGCCACCGTTGTTGTACGACAGGTAGGGAATGCGCGGCAGGTTCTCGACATCGGCGGCCTGGGCGGCGATCAGCACCTTGAGGTGATCCCAGCCCCCCTTGGCACTGCCGCCGGCGAACTTGACGCTGCGCGGGTCTTCCTTGAGGGCATCCATCAGGGCATTGAGATCTTCGTACTCGGAATCCGCCGACACGGCGATGACGCCGTAGTCGGCACCGAGCGCCCCGATCCAGTTGACCATGTCGGCGCTCATGTTCGGGAACTGCCCCTGGGCCAGTCGCGTGGTGGTCGCGGTGGACGCCGCCACCAGCAACTGCTCGTCGCCGGCACGCTTGCTGACGGTATGCCCAAAGGCCACGCCGCCACCGGCACCGGCCATGTTGATGGTCTGGACGCTGCGCGGAACGATATCCAGGTCCTCCATCACCTTGCCGACACTGCGACAGGTGAAGTCCCAGCCGCCGCCCGGGTCGGCGGGTGCCAGGCATTCGACCTTGCCCTGGGGCTCGAAGGCCGTGGCGCTTCCCGCGGTCAGGGTCACGGCGGCGATGGCGAACAGCTTGAGTGGCGTTCTGGTGGACATTGTTGTATTCCCCTCGTTGGTCGATCCGGGACGGATCCTTGGTTGACTTGCCGGAGGTGATCGCCTACCTTACAGTTCTGTAAGGCAGAACTACGTTCCTCAGAATGGAAAGTTAGGCATCCCGGCGGGGCACGTCAACGCCAAAGCCCCTTATTGCGACCAAAGTTGAACACCCCTTCGCCACGTCAAGGAGGCATCGTCACCCCATGGCACAGGACCGCGTCGAGGCCGTGGAACGAGCGCTGACGGTGCTCGAGGCCTTCGACTCACCCCAGGACCACTTCACGCTGGCCGACCTGGCGCAGGTCACCGGCTTCTACAAGAGCACCCTGTTGCGACTGCTGGCCTCGCTCGAGCGTTACGACTACGTGCAGCGTGGCCAGGATGGGCGCTATCGGCTCGGCCACACCCCGGTACGCCTGTCACGGCGCCACCTGCCCAGCCGTCAGCTGGCCGCCTGGATACAACCGGTACTGGACTCCCTGGCCGAGCGCAGCGGCGAGACCGCCGCCCTGCTCGAGGTCGGCATGGGCCACGCCGAATGTCGTCTGGTCACGCTGCCCGAGGCGAGCCTGCGTCACGACCTGCGGCCCGGCATGCGCTGGACGGTGGCCAACGACGATGAGCCCGCGCTGGAGCTCCCCGGCGGCTTCATGCTATGCCGATCGCTGGACGCCTGGTCCGACGGCTTGCCGCTCTGGCTGAGCCTCTCCGGTCCTGCCGGGCGCCTGCCGCGGGACGACGCCCGGCACCATCTCGATGCCACCCTGGCCGAACTCGCGCGACGGCCGACCGATGACGCCGAACGAGGCACGCAATGAAACTCCTGCTGGTCGAGGACGACACCCTGCTCGCCGAGACGCTCGGCGATGCCCTGCGGCAAGAGGGCCACCGGGTCACCATCATCGCCGACGGCGGCGCCGCACGGCAGTGCCTCGCCACCCCCAACCACGGCCATGACCTGATCCTGCTGGATCTCAATCTGCCGGGGTGCAGCGGCCTGGAGATCCTCGCCACCCTGCGCCACCAGGACAGCGAGACCCCGGTGCTGATCCTCACCGCCCGCGGCGCCATCGAAGACCGCGTGCGCGGGCTCGACCTGGGGGCCGACGACTACCTGGCCAAGCCCTTCGCCCTGGACGAGCTCGAGGCTCGGGTGCGCGCCCTGCTGCGCCGCCAGGCCCGCGGGCACGCCCTGCAAGTGGGTGAACTGGTCTTCGACGCCCTGACCCAGCGCTTCACGCTGGACGGCGCGCCCCTGAGCCTGCCGCCCCGCGAACAGCGTCTGCTGAGCTGCCTGATGCGCCATGCCGGTGAACCGGTGGACAAGGCACGACTCGCCGAGGAAGCCTTCGCCGGTGACGCCATGGGCGACAATGCCATCGAGGTCTACATCCATCGCCTGCGCCGCCGGCTCGCCGGCAGCCGGGTGGAGGTGCGCACCGTGCGTGGGCTGGGTTATCTGCTGGAGGCGCCATGAGCGATCAGGGCAGCCTCTACCGCCGCCTGCTGGCCTGGCTGTTGCTGCCCCTGCTGGTGCTGGGCACCCTGATGCTGGTGCTGGCCTACCTGGACGCCCGGCGGACCGCCGATCGCGCCTTCGATCGCCTGCTGGAGGCCGCCACGCTGGCCATCGCCGAACAGGTCCAGTGGCAGAACGAACGGCTGTGGTTCGACCTTCCGCCGGCGGCCCTGGAGATGCTCGCCACCAGCGCCGAGGAGCGGGTGTTCTACGCGTTGGTCGACGGCGATGGCCACTTCATCACCGGCAACGCCCGGCTGCCCGGCGACCCGCGCGGCGACAGCGAGGCTGTCGACACCCTGCACTATCGCAATGTCGAATGGCGTGACCTGGCCCTGCGCCAGGGCGTTCGACGCACCCGCCTGGAAGACTGGAGCCTGCGCGAACGCTTCGAGGTGCGGGTGGCCCATACCCGCGAGGGACGCCGGGCACTGACGCTCACCCTGTTTCGCGGCAACCTGGCCTACATCGCCGCCATGGCGGGGCTGGCGGTGATCGTCGTGCTGCTGGCGGTACGCTCCGCCCTGGCACCGCTGACCCGGCTGCGCCGCGCCATTCGGGCGCGCGATCCACGCACCCTGGCGCCGCTGGAACTGCCCTTGCCACGCGAACTCGCCGAACTGCGCGAGACGCTCAACGAACTCCTGGCGCGCATGCGCCGGGTGCGGGCCAACCAGGAACGCTTCATCGGCGATGCCTCCCACCAGTTGCGCACGCCACTGGCCGGCCTCTCCGCTCGCGCCGAGCTGGCCCTGCGCCAGGACGACCCCCGGACCTGGCACGACGCCTTGCGGGCCATGCAGTCCACCAGCGCCAGCACCGCTCGCCTGGCGGTGCAGCTGCTGTCGCTGACCCGCCTCAACAACCCCGAGGCGACCCCCGAGCTGCAACCGCTGGACCTCAACGAGATCGCCCGCACGGCGACGCGTAGCGCCTGGAGTGTGTGCCATCGCGACGGCATCGATATCGGCGTCGAGACCACCGACGCGCCGATCATGATCGACGGCATCGACTGGCAGCTCGAGGAAGCGCTGAGCAACCTGATCGACAATGCCCGACGCTACGGGGCCGGTCGCATCACGGTGCGGGTTCTCGATGCCCCGGCCAGCCTGGAGGTGGAGGACGACGGCCCGGGCATTCCCGCAGAACAACGCTTGATGGTGCTGCGCCCCTTCTACCGAGGCCGCGACGGTGTCGAAGGCTCGGGACTGGGCCTGGCCATCGTGGACGGCATCGCCCGCACCCACCGGGCACGGCTGTTACTGAACGATGCCCGGGACGGCAAGGGCCTGCGCGTGACGCTGCGCTTCCTGGGAGACCGACGATGACCAAGTCGCTGTGCCTGCTGCTGTGCCTGGCATGGCTCAGCCTGCCGGGGCTGGCCAACGAGAGGCTGCACTTCCCCGCCGCGCCTCGCGATGGCGAGCCGCCGCTCTCGCTGATCGTCCATGGCGCGCTGGACCTGCCCCACGTCCAGCCGGTGCTGGCAGATTTCCACCGGCGCCACCCGAACATCGAGCTGCACTACCGCAACTTCACCACCCTCGAGCTGCATCGCCACTTCCTCGACGAAGAGGAGGACAAGGCCGACCTGGTGATCTCCTCGGCCATGCCCTGGCAGTACCGGCTGGCCAACGACGGCCATGCCCAGCCACTGAGGACGCCTCACGCCGATGACTGGCCGGACTGGGCACGCTGGCGCCGGGAGCTGTTCGGCCTCACCTTCGAGCCGATCGTCATCGTCTATCGCCGCGAACTGGCCGAACGCTTCGGGGCCATCACCAGCCACGCCGACCTGCTGAACCTGCTGGAGTCCCGCCACGCGGCGTTGCGCGGGCGCGTGGTGACCTACGATCCGGCACGCAGCGGTGCCGGCTACACCTATGCCATCGAGGAGGTGCGCCTGTCGCCGCGCTACTGGGACCTGGTCGCCGCCCTGGGCGGCGTCGATGCGGAACTGGTCGGCACCACGGGGGAGATGCTCGACGGCCTGGCGGAGGGACGCTATCTGATCGGCTACAACCTGCTGGGCAGCTACGCCAGCGATTTCGTTGCCGCTCATCCGCAACTGGAGATGGTGATCCCGCGCGACTATGCGCTGGTTACCCAGCGCCTGGCCTTCATCCCCCGCGAGGCACCGCATCCCGACGCGGCGCGACGCCTGCTCGACTATCTGCTCAGCGAGGCGGGACAACGGGTGATCGGCGAACAGACGTCACTGGGCGCGGTGCATCCGGCGCTGGAGGGCCCCGGCACGGCAAGCGAGCTGCGCTCCCGCCTCGGCGACGCCCTGCGCCCGATCCGACTGGGACCGGGCCTGCTGGCCACGCTCGACGACCTCAAGCGTGAGGCCCTGCTGGCCCGCTGGACGCGGGAATATCAGCGCTGGTCGGGTCGACCACGGCCTCATCCCTGATCGCCCCGCCGGTGACCAGCGCCGACGACGTCACCGCGCCGGGCTGAGTCGTACCGGCGCCGTGCCGCTGCGCACCATGTCGAGCTCCTCGGCGGCGCGCCGGGAGAGGTCGATGACACGCCCGCCGACGAAGGGGCCGCGATCGTTGATGCGCACCACGGTCTCGCGACCGTTGCCCAGGTGGATCACGCGCACCCGGCTGCCGAACGGCAGGGTGCGGTGGGCAGCGGTGAGTGCCTGCCGGTCATGGCGCTCGCCGCTGGCGGTACGCCGGCCATGGTAGCGATCGGCGTAGTAGGAGGCCTGCCCCTGCTCGCCGGTCCAGCCGGCCGGCACCTCGACGCCGGCCTGGTGGCCGGCACGGCTGGCACAGCCGGCGAGCAGCACGACCGCCAGCAGCAGCATCGGCAGACGAAAGGCAGTGGACTGTCGGCGTGCGCTCCGAGCGCCACGGGCGACGACGGCCTCGGCGGTAACGATATCGGCAATGACACTGCGGTGACGGGATGACATGGCGAAGGCTCGGCAAAACGGGCCGATCATTGTCGCATGCCCGGCCCGTCATGCAAGGCGGTTACCGGGGCGGTCTACCGTTTACCGGTGTCCCAGCCGCGGCTCGCTGCCAGGTGGCCTTCGAACCAGGCCAGGCGATCGTGGAGCGCCACCACGCCGCCGACGATGATCAGCGTCGGCGGGCGCAGGAGGCCCCCCAGGGAGTCCGGCATCCGCTCCAGGGTACCGCGATGCACGCGCTGGCGGGCCGTGGTGCCCTGTTCGATCAGCGCCAGGGGGGTCTCGGGCGCCAGCCCGTGGGCGATCAGCTGGCGGCGGATCTCTTCCAGGCCGTGCAGCCCCATGTAGAAGACCAGGGTCTGGCCGGGGCGGGCCAGCGCCGGCCAGTCCAGGTCCGTGCTGCCGTTCTTGAGATGGCCGGTGATGAAGCGCACCGACTGGGCATGGTCGCGGTGGGTCAGCGGAATGCCCGCATAGGCGGCACAGCCCGACGCCGCGGTGATGCCGGGCACCACCTCCACCTCGATGCCCTCGGCCACCAGCGCCTCGAGCTCCTCGCCGCCGCGCCCGAAGATGAAGGGATCGCCGCCCTTCAGGCGCACCACCCGCTTGCCCGAACGCGCCCAGTCGAGCAGTGCCTGGTTGATGTCCTCCTGGGGCAGGCTGTGGTCCGAGCGCGCCTTGCCGACATAGAGGCGTCGCGCGGCCGGGTTGGCCAGGGCCAGGACCTCCTCGCTGACCAGCCGATCGTGGAGGATCACCTCGGCCGCCTGCAGTCGCTTGAGCGCCTTGAGGGTCAACAGCTCCGGGTCTCCCGGGCCCGCCCCCACCAGGCTGACCCGGCCCCGAGGCGGAGCGTCGGGAGGCGATGCGCGATCGTCGCGAGGGTCGTGGTCGGCGCTCATATGCCCTTCACTCCAGTATTCTCCGGTCACATATGCCATAAAGTAATGAATTGGGGATCACGGCGCCACCACGAAAACGCCTCGCCCCCGCAATCCCGGCCTCACCCCCCCAGGGCCTTGCGCAGCCGGGGACTCGCCAGCTCACCGGTCAGCGTCACCGCCACCAGCACGGCCAGCAGCCAGGGCCAGTGGGCGCCGAACTCGACCCGGGCGATGCCCAGGGCATCGACGAAGATCACCAGGATGCCCAGCGGGCTGATGTAGCGCACCATGAACAGCCAGAGCGCATACCAGCGCGGCGACAGCCCCAGCTCGTCGCGGAAGGTCTCGCTCTTCAGCACGAAGCCGGCGAGCAGCACCATGCCGAGGCCGCCGAGCGGCATCATCCAGCGCGAGGTCAGGTAGTCGAGCCAGTCGAAGAAGTGGCGGCCGGCGAACGTCCAGTCGGCGCCGAGGTTGAACGACAGCATCGCCAGGGTGCTGATCAGCCACAGCAGGATGCCGGACCCCCAGGCCGCCGTACGACGTGTGACGCCCTTGTTGTCGACGAGCCAGGAAACCGTGGCCTCGACCATGGAGATTGCCGAGGTCAGCGCCGCCATGGAGAGCATGACGAAGAACAGGATACCGAACAGGGTGCCCAGCGGCATGCCCTGGAAGGCCAGCGGCAGGCTCATGAAGATCAGCCCCGGGCCCTCGCCCGGGTCCATGCCGTTGGCGAAGATCACCGGGAAGATCGCCAGGCCGGCCATCAAGGCCACCAGGGTGTCGGCGACGGCCACGCTGAAGGTGGTGCGCACGATGGAGGCGCGGGCCGGCAGATAACTGCCGTAGGTGAGGATGGCCCCGGAGGCCAGCGACAGCGTGAAGAAGGCGTGCCCCAGGGCGGCCAGCATACCGTCACTGGAGAGGCTGCCGGCGTCGAAGGAGAACAGGAAACGCCACGCCTCGCCGAAGCCACCGGAGAAGACCCCGTAGGCAATCAGGATCAGCAGCATCACCACCATGCCCGGCATCATCCAGCTGACGCTCTTCTCGATGCCGGCCTGCACACCCTTGCCGACGATCAGCATGGTGGCAAGCGTCACCAGGGTGCTCCAGAAGCCCAGGTTGAGCGGGTTCTCGTTGTTGGCAACGAAGATCGCCACCATGTCGTCGACGCCGGAGCCGGCCAGGCCGCCGGAGATCATCTTCCATAGATAGGAGAAGGACCAGCCCGCCACCACCACGTAGAACGACAGGATCATGAAGCCGCACAGCATGGCCATCCAGCCCAGCAGCGACCAGCCCGGTGAGCGTCCCGACTCGGCGACCACCCGGCGTACCGCATCGATGGGACTGCCGCGGCCGCGGCGGCCGAAGGCGATCTCGGTCATCATCACCGGTACCCCGACGGCGAGGATGCAGGCGAGATAGACCAGCACGAAGGCACCGCCGCCGTGCTCGCCGGTCATGTAAGGGAACTTCCAGATATTGCCCAGGCCGACGGCGGAGCCGGTGGCCGCCAGCACGAAGCCCCAGCGGCCGAGCCACTGGGCGCGAGGTTGTTGGGATGTTGTCATGTCTCACCAGGGAAGCAGGGGATATTGTTGTCACCCGACGCGATGAATGATCGGCATGAGCCATTCATTGTGACGGATTTTATTGTGATATGGCAGATGAACAGGAGTTGATCCTGCCCACCTGCCAGGAATGCTCCCCGCCCGGGAGGGGGCGGGGTCGTCGGGGGGATCAGTCGTCCTCGAGCACCCCGCGGCGGATCTGATCCTCCTCGATGGATTCGAACAGGGCCTTGAAGTTGCCCTCGCCGAAGCCGTCGTTGCCCTTGCGCTGGATGATCTCGAAGAAGATCGGGCCGATCACCGTCTCGGTGAAGATCTGCAGCAGCACGCCCTCGCCCTCACCGCCGTCGATCAGCAGGCTGAGCTCGCGCAGCTCCTCGACGTTCTCCTCGTGGTTCGGCACCCGCTCGTCGACCTTCTCGTAATAGGTGTCCGGGGTGCTCAGGAAGGTGATGCCGTTGGCCCGCAGGGCCCGCACCGTGGCGTAGATGTCGTCGGTGGCCATGGCCAGGTGCTGGATGCCCTCGCCGTTGTACTCGCGCAGGAATTCGGCGATCTGGGAATTGTCGTCGGCGGACTCGTTGATCGGGATATGCATCTTGCCGCAGGGGGCGGTCATGGCCCGGGAGAAGAGCCCGGTCTTCTTGCCGGCGATGTCGAAGTAGCGAATCTCGCGGAAGTTGGCGATGCGGGTGTAGAAGTCGGCCCAGACGTCCATCTGGCCGCGGTCGACGTTGTGGGTCAGGTGGTCGAGGACCTTGAGGCCGACGCTGTGGTCGTTGGCGCCCCGGCCGGGAATGGGCTCGAAGTCGATGTCGTAGATGGTGCGCCCCTCGCCGTCGACCTTGGGATCGACGAAGTAGAGCAGCGAGCCGCCGATGCCCTTGACCGCCGGAATCCCCACCTCGCCGGGGCCGACCGGGTTCTCCACCGGCTCGGCGCCGTTGGCCACAGCATGGTCGAAGGCCTGGCGGGCATCGGCGACCTTCCAGGCCATGGCACAGGCGCTCGGGCCGTGGACGCGACCGAACTCGGCGGCATGACTACCCGGCTCGGCATTGAGCACGAAGTTGACGCCTTCCTGCTGGAACAGGCTGACCCGCTTGGAGCGGTGCCGGCGGGTCTCGGTGAAGCCCAGGCGGATGAAGAGCCGGCGCAGGGCCTCGATGCCCTCGGCGGTCGGTGCGGTGTACTCGACGAACTCGAAGCCGTTGGTGCCGATGGGGTTGGTCTTGCTGATGGGCGGCACGGTCTTGGCGGGTGCGTTCATGTCTTTCCTCCAGGGGGAGCGGTTGTCGTGGAATCCCGGCGTCGGGTCGCTGGTAGTAGCCGGCGTTCCGGCGGTGCCGATGCGTGCCTCCAGACTAGTGTCCGCGGCTGCCCTTCGAAACGCCCGGTTGGCGCCCTCCCGGCGCACTCTGCCCGCCTCGGCTTGATCCGGCGTAAGGAAAACCTTACAGCCCAGCCTGGTCGGCGCTCTGCGCCGTCTCGCCGGTGCGTTTCCCTGACAGGGCGTAACGTCAACGTTACAGCTGAGGCATCAGCACCCCGCTCGCCAGGCGCCAGGCGACCCAGCCCAGGATCAGCCCGATCCCGAGTTCGATCGCCCGCCATACCCGCTGGCTGGCCAGCCGCGGCGCCAGCCAGCCGGCCGCCGCCGCCAGGCCGAAGAACCAGCCGAACGAGGCCATCGCCGCGCCGATGAAGAACCCCAGCGGGCTGGGTTGCACCGCCCCGATCGCACCGAGCAGCACCAGCGTCTCCAGATAGACCTGGGGATTGAGCAGCGTTACCGCCAGGGTGGCCGCCAACGCACCACGCCAGGAGGCCTGTTGCCGCCCGCCGGCCACCAGCGCATGCCGCGAGCAGGCCCGACGCAAAGCCAGCCAGGCCTGCCAGGCGAGAAAACCGGCGCCGGCCCAGCGGGCCACCTCCATCAACATGGCCTGCTGGGCGATCAGCGCGCCCAGGCCCAGCACGCCCAGCCCCACCAGCAGCCAGTCGCACAGCGCACAGACACCGGCCACCAGCCAGGCGTGCTGGCGCCTGAGTCCCTGCTGCAACACGAAGGCGTTCTGCGCGCCGATGGCGACGATCAACCCGGCACAGATCAACAGCCCGTTGAGCCACGATAACCACATGCGACGCTTCCTCCCTGGCAGGTGAATGCCCCCCAGGTTATGCTCGACGCATTGATTAGTTAAATGAATATATACACTAGGGGATAAGTAAATCTGATGCTCGACTACAAGCTGCTCGAGGCGCTGGTGGCGGTGATCGATCAGGGAGGCTTCGAACGCGGCGCCCGCCACCTCGGGCTGACCCAGTCGGCGGTCTCCCAGCGCATCAAGCTGCTCGAGGCACGCCTGGGTCAGCCGGTGCTGGTCAGAAGCCCGCGCCTCGCTCCGACTCTGCTGGGACAGCGGCTGCTCAACCATGCCCAGCAGGTACGCCTGCTGGAGAGCGATCTGCTGGACCAGGTGCCGGCACTGGGCAGCGGCGAACGGCGTTTGCGCCTGGCGATCAATGCCGACAGCCTCGCCACCTGGTGGCCGGAGGCCATCGGCCGTTTCAGCGAGCGCTACCGGGTGCTGTTCGAGCTGGTGGTGGTGGATCAGGAGGTGGCGCTCAAGCGCATGCGCGACGGTGACGTGGCCGGCTGCATCTGCGATTCGCCACGGCCGGTGCAGGGGGCGCGCAGCCATGCGCTGGGCAGCATGCGCTATCGCGCCCTGGCCAGTCCCGCCTTCATGGCTCGCCATTTTCCCGACGGCGTGACGCCCGGGGCGTTGCGTCGGGCGCCGGCCATCGTCTTCGGCCCCGACGACCGGCTGCAGCACCGCTACCTGGCCATGCATGGCGTGGAGCCGCCCTTCCCCCACCACCTGTGCCCCTCGTCGGAGGGTTTCGTCGGCCTGGCGCTGGCCGGGCTCGGCTACGGCATGGTGCCCGAACGACAGGCCGAGCGAGAACTGCACGAGGGGCGCCTGCAGGAGATCGATCCCGGGCCCCACCTGGCCGACGGCAGCCTGGTCGACCTCTCTCCGGGCTACGTCATCGACGTACCGCTCTACTGGCACCACTGGCGCCAGGGCGGCGAGGTCCTCGACGCCCTGACCGACCACCTGCTGCGTATCGTTGACGCCTGGTTGATGCCGCTGCCGGCGACATGACCATGCATCCTGGCGATTGTTCCGCGTCATGAAACGATCCAGCGCTGGATCGTGCGGATTTTCCCGGTCTTTTCAGGCTGGTCTATGCTCAATGCTAATCGGACTGATCCGATGGTGCACGACACGAGCATTGCCGCCAGCCCTGCGATGACCCTCGATCCTGCTGGACCAGGAGGACTCCATGACCAGTGATCCCCGCATCGGCCCCCTAGCCTTGCCAGACACCCGCGCCCGGCGTGTCGTCGAGAAACTGCTCGACGGCTCGGGCGTCACCCTCAACGGCGATGCCCCTCACGACCTGCGCATCTTTCACCCCGACTTCTTTTCCCGCGTGCTCCACCAGGGCACGCTCGGCCTGGGAGAGGCCTACATGGACGGCTGGTGGGAGTGCGACAGGATCGACGAGCTGGCCTGTCGGCTACTACGCCACGGCCTCGGCGAGCGCGCGCGCACCCCCTCCGAACGGCTGATGTATCGCCTGCAGTCAGGCTTCTTCAACCTGCAGAGCAAGGCCCGCGCCTATATCGTCGCCGAGGCCCACTACGACCTGGGCAACGACCTGTTCGAGCGCATGCTGGACCCCACCATGTGCTACTCCTGCGGCTACTGGAAGGACGCGGCCACCCTGCACCAGGCGCAGCTCGCCAAGCTCGAACTGGCCTGTCGCAAGCTCGAACTCGCCCCGGGCATGCGGGTGCTCGATATCGGCTGCGGCTGGGGCAGCTTCGCCGAGCATGCCGCGCGCCACCATGGGGTCGAGGTCACCGGCATCACCATTTCCCGCGAGCAGGCGGAACTGGCCCGCCAGCGCTGCGCCGGGCTGCCGGTTGAGATCCTGCTGCAGGACTACCGCGAGTTGGAGGGCCACTACGACCGCGTCGTCTCGATCGGCATGTTCGAGCATGTGGGGCATCGCAACTACGAGACCTACTTCCAGACCGTCGAGCGGTTGCTGGCCGAGGACGGCCTCTTCCTGCTGCACACCATCGGCTCCAACCGCTCCGTGGTGAGCGCCGATCCCTGGTTCAACCGCTACATCTTCCCCAACGGGGTGCTCCCCTCGGCCATGCATATCGCCAAGGCCAGTGAACAGGCGCACCTGATGATGGAGGACTGGCAGAACTTCGGCCCCGACTACGACCACACCCTGATGGCGTGGCTCGCGAACTTCGACACCCACTGGCACGAGATCGCCCAGCATTACAACGAGCGCACCCGGCGCATGTTCCGCTACTACCTCTCGGTGTGCGCCGGCGCCTTCCGGGCGCGCCATATGCAACTGTGGCAGGTGGTCTACTCCCGGGGACGCCCGGGACGCTACGACGCGCCGCGCTAGCAACCGGCAACCGTGAGCCATGGCCTACTGCCGAAGTCGCCCTAGCGGTATGATGTACCGCGGTGAATGACGCTGGCTTCGGTCATGTCCATCCCGGGTTGTCGGCAATCTCCTACAACCGTGGCAGGATGCGACGTCCCCCGGCTCGGCGTATCATCTAACGCTTGATTAGAGGCGCCCAGCGCCCGAGAGCAGAACACCACCTGTACGCAGCAGGACTACAAGGACACCCGCATGCCCTCCAGAGACGTCATGCCGGGTGGGGGAAAGACGAACCTTGCAACCATCACCGAGCTGACCGAGCAGTTGCCCGGTGTGATCTTCCAGTTGCAACGTGCGCCGGACGGCCACATGCATTTCCCCTATCTGGCCGGCAGCGGTACCCGCTTGACCGGCATCGATCGTCGCCAGCTGACCAAGGACGCCAGGCCGGCGCTGGCCCGACTCGACGACGCCGACTATCCGCGGTTGATGGCCGCCATCGAGCGTTCGGCGCGCTGGATGACCCCCATCACCACCAAGTTCCGCCTGCGACGGATGGGCGGCCGTCACAGCTGGATCGCCGTGCGGGCCCAGCCGAGACGGGTCGACGATGCCGTGCTCTGGCACGGCATGATGCTGGATATCTCCGAACAGGTCGCCGAGGAGGCGCGCCTGCGCCGTCTCTCCGATACCGACGACCTCACCGGCCTCGCCAATCGCCGCAAACTGATCGATCGGCTCGATGAGGAGATCTCCCTGAGCAATCGTCACGCCACCCCGCTGTCGCTGATGATGCTCGACCTGGATCACTTCAAGTCGATCAACGACACCTGGGGCCACCTCCAGGGCGATCAGGTGCTGCGCGACCTGGGCGAGCTATGCCGCGATACGCTGCGCGAGGAGGACCTGGTGGCCCGCCTGGGCGGCGAGGAGTTCGCCCTGCTGCTGCCATTGACCCCCATCCGCCACTGTCAGGCCCTGGCGCAGAGGTTGTGCGAACGCATCGCGGCCCACGACTTCGGGCTCGGTCCGGGCAACGTCACCGTCAGCATCGGCGTCGCCGAACACCGCATCGGCGAGGCACGCGACACCCTGATCGCCCGTGCCGACCAGAGCCTCTACGCCGCCAAGAATGGGGGGCGCAACCGAGTGATGAACAGCAAGTGAGCCGGGCCCTGCGCTCGCCGGCATCCCGATGGATGCCTATCCGAGATGGATCAGGAACCAGCGCGCGGCACGCGCCTCGACCATCTCGAGGGTACCGGGCTCCTCGAACAGGTGGGTGGCGCCGGGCACGATCAGCAGCTCGCAGGGGGCCGTGATACGCGCCATCGCGGCTTCGTTCAGGGCGATCACCCGGGTGTCGCGCCCACCGACCAGCAGCAGGGTCGGCGCCCGCATCCGCGGCAGATGGTCCCCGGCGAGGTCGGGCCGCCCGCCCCGGGAGACCACGGCACTCACCCGGTCGGGACGCTCGGCGGCGGCGATCAGCGCCGCGGCGGCCCCGGTGCTGGCACCGAACAGGCCGATCGCCAGCCCCCGGGTCTCCGGTGCCTCGGCCACCCAGTCCACGGCCCCGCTCATGCGAGAGCCGATCAACGCGATATCGAAGCGCAGGGCCCGGGTACGCTCATCGATCAGGCTCTCCTCCGGCGTCAGCAGGTCGAACAGCAGGGTGGCGAATCCCTGCTCGGCCAGATGACGCGCCACGCGGCGGTTGCGCACGCTGAAGCGGCTGCTGCCGCTGCCATGGGCGAAGACCACGATGCCCACCGGCGCCCCGGGCAGCAGCAGGTCTCCCTCCAGCCCGACGCCCGCCGTCTCGATCTCCAGTTGCTGCTGGGCATACGACATGGCCGGCCCTCCCGGAATGCCGCCTGAACAGATGGCGTAGTACCCGAAGTGTAGCGGCCGTCACCGCTTCCTACGTCACCGGCTCGCCGACGTGGACGCCGAACAGGCTGGCCTCGCCCTGGCTGCGGCCCAGCGTTTCCGGGGCGGTGATGCGGCCGTCGCGCACCATCACGTGGCCGCCCTGCCCCTGCACGCCGCCGATCACGCTGCCCACCAGGTAGGTGGGGAAGATGTCGGGGTCGTTCTCGTAGTTGGGGTTGTGGATCAGGCCGATCATCTGGAAGCGCCCGCGGGTGTTGCGCAGCGACTCCAGCGAATCCTGGATCAGCCGCCGATGGGAAAGCTTGGAGAACAGGCCGTCGAGCAGGATCACGCTCTCTCGACTGGCTCTGGCACGACGCTTGTGATGACCCGGCAGTTCGCCCAGCTCCCGCTCGATGGCGAACTCCGAGAGCTTGACCAGCCACATCAGCGAGACCGCCTCACGCTGGCCTTCCGACATCTCCTCGTTGAGCGAGAAGAGCCGGCCGTGGGGACGGATGGCATCGTGCTTGAGGCGGATCGCCACGTCGTGGAACAGCCCGCGGTAGATGCGCCGGCGGATCTGGCGCAGCAGGTCGTCGTCACGCCGGCGCGCCTCACCGTCGACCATGCCGCCGTCGCGCTCGGCGCGGCGGCGCATGGCGGCCTGGTGCTCGTCGATGTCGGCCAGCAGCGTGACGATCAGCTCGCGCAGCGGGTCGGGGCCGATCAGCGAGGCCTTGACCTCGAAGAAGGCGCCACCCTCGCCGCTGCTCTTGGCCACGCGCTTGAGGATGTCGAGGTTGCCGGCGGCATCCGAAATGATCGAACCGAGCCGCTCCACCAGCGTGCCCTCGATCTGCTCGCGGGAGGCGTGCAGCCGCTCGACCCGCATGCGATGGTCGTCGAGCTGACCGGCGAGCTGGTCATACAGCAAGGAGAGATCGTCCAGCGCCTCGGCGCTGGCCTGGGTCGAGCTGGAATGACTCAGGCCACCCAGGCGGGCGCGCTCGGTGTCGCTGAACAGCCGACTGTGGGCCGCCTCGGCCAATGCCTCGGCCAGCTTGCGCTCACCGGCCTCCACCTGCCGGGCCTGGCGTTCGCGATTGCGCGCCCGCTCGCCCAGGTTGAGTTCGCCCAGGGCATCGACCAGGGTCTGCTGGCACATTTCCAGTGCCTCGATATCGAGTTCGCTCTGCTCGCCGGCCATGGCCCGCCAGGCATCGAGCGCGTCGTTGCGCGCCTCGTGCTCGGCATCGTCGCTGGGCCAGCGGCTGGCCTCATCGAGCTCGACCAGTGCCGCCAGGCGGCGCGGCCAGCCCTCGGGAAGCTCGCGCAGCATCCGCAGCCACTCCACCGCCAGCTGGTCGCTGCAGACCAGGGCATGGCGCTGCTCGGCCAGGCGCGCTTCCAGCGCATCGCGCTCCGCCGAGCGCGCCTTGCGCTTGTCGCGCAGTTCGCCGAGTTCGCGCTTGACCCGGGCGATCTCGCGCTCGAGCTTCTGGCTGCCGCCGCCGGCATCGCGCACCTCCAGGTAGGCGCGGATGCGGGTGAAATCGAAGTCGGCACGCTTCGTTGCGCGGGCCTGCGCCGCTTCCAGCTTGGCCTGCACCTCGGCCGCGCCGGCCATGAATTCGACGCCGCCGTCGGCCTCGAAGCTCGCCAGGGCGCGCAGGCGATCGCGCTCGCCGTCGGCGAAGATACCGCGCAGCCGGGCCTCGGTCTCGGCCACTTTGCGCGCCAGCGTCTCCTTCTCCGCCTCGGCGCTGGCGAGCCTGGCAGTAGCCTCGGCCAGGTGGCGCTCGAGGTCGGCGAGGCGCGCCTCCAGCGCCTGCAGCCGCTCGACGCCGCCGGCATCGCTGAACTGCTCGGCAGCCAGCCAGGTCGCGCCATGCGCCTCCAGCTCGCGGGCCGCCCGCTCGCGTGCCGGCACAAGTTCGGCAAGCGCCGTCTCGGCCTCGAGGCGCGCCTCGGCGGCCTCCTGCCGAGCGAACTCGCCGCCCTCCTGCAGGTAGCGCTGGTAGTCGTCGATGCAGGCGAGCGCGGTGTCGGTGAGCCGCGGAGCCAGGGCGGCCTCGCGCTCGGCCAGCGCCGCCTGCTGTTCGGCCAGCGCCTCCAGCGCCACCTCGACCTGCACCTCGTCGGCCTCGCTGGCACGCAGTGCCAGGGCGAACGACTCCCCATGGGGATCGAGCCGCGCACACTCCGCCGCCAGCGCCTTGCGCCGCTCGAGGTCGGCCGCCTGTCGCTTCTCGGTACTCTCGCGCAGCGCCTCCAGGAAGCGGGGATCCAGCGCAGCCTTCACCGCCAGGGTCTCGATGCCCTGCACGGCGCCCAGCGGTGGCTTGCCTCGGGCCAGCAGCCCGGCGAGGGCTTCGGCCTCGAACACCGGAACCGCCAGGCCCGCCTCGATCAGCGCGGCGACGGCGGACTCGGCCGCCGCGGGCCCCGCCACCACCGGGGCGAACAGCACGCCGGCGGCCTGCACCAGCCACTCCCGGCGCCGCTCCAGGGCAACGTCATCACCGTTGAGCACGGCATGCAACGGCTGCCAGGCGATGCCGGCGTCGTCCAGGTGACGATGCGCCGCGGCCTCCACCCCGCGTCGCTCCAGGGGGTCGCCGGAGAGGCTCGCCAGGTAGCGGTCGCGGGCGGCGATGTCGGCTTCCAGCGTCTCGGCCTCGCGCAGCAGCCGCGGATAGCGGCGCCGGGCATCGGCCAGCCATTTCTCGGGGGCGAGCTCGCTGCGCTCGGCGAAGTCGAGTCGCGCCCGGTGCAGCGTGCGCAGGCGGCCCTCTTCTTCCGTCAGCCGCTGGCGTTCGTTGCTCAGCTCGCGCTCACGCTCGCGCAGTCGTGCCCGCAGGTGCACCGGCTCGTCGTCGCCGTGCAGCTCGCCATAGCGGCGGGCGGCCTCGGCCAGCGGCGCCAGCCGCGCCAGGGTGCGCTCGGCCTCCTGGCGGCGTTGCTCGGCCTCGCGGCAACTGGTTTCCAGCTCGGCGAGCGCCGTCCTGCGCCGCGACCAGAAGCCGCTGACCTCCTCGCCCGGCCAGCCTTCCACGAAGGCGCGCCAGGGCGCCTGCCCGCGGGCCAGCAGTCCCTGCTCGCCGGTCAGGCGCTCGCGCTCGCCGTTGAGCCGCTCGCGCTCGGTGCGGGCGGCCTCGCAGGCGGTAGCGACCTCGTCGCGGCGATGCGTCAGCGCGTCGAGTGCCTCGGTCAGCTCGGCCTCGCGCTCGAGCTTCTCCTCGAGCCGCTCGGCCGGTGCGGTATCGGGGCACTCGCGGCGAAAGGCGTCATGCCAGGCGGCGACCTGCTTCAGCTCGCCGATGCGCCCCAGGTGCGCGTTGAGCGCAGCACGATCACTTGCCGCCTCGGCCCTGGCCGCCTCGGCGCTGGCCTCGGGGGTCTCCAGCTCGGCTTCGCTGAACAACCCCTCGGCGAGCGCCTGGGTATAGAAGCTCTGGTTGTCGACGAAGTCGCGCTGCTGGGAGTCGAGCCGGTCGCGCTGCTGTTCCAGGCCATCGCGGCGCTCATCCAGGTCGGCGAGTTCACGGGTCAGCTCCTCGAGATAGACGCCATCGCCGATCACCTCCTCGCGGAAGCGGTTGCCGTCGGCCGCCTCGAAGGCGTCGGCGCCCTCGTCCAGGGCGGCAAGGGCCCGGTAGCGAGTCGCGTCGTCGCTGAAGGCGCGGCTTTCGCCCAGCCACTCGCGGGCCGCCTTGAAGCTCAGGTGCCCCACATCGCGGCTCGAAGGCCACTCCGCCTCGGGCAGGTGGATCAGGCGCCGATGCACGTCGACCCGGGCGCCGCGCTCGGAAAGTGCCTGGCGCACGGCCCGTTCGGACATGCCGCTGAGACGCGCCAGCAACCAGGTGGAGACCCGCGGCCTCGCGGTATCGCCGGCGATCCAGGCGAAGCCCTCGATGGGGGCGGCAGCGCGCTCCTCGGCCGCCTGGTCATGCACCGCGCGGGGCAGCCCCGGCAGCCCCAGCAGCGCCTGGCCGCCCAACAGGGCCTCGCTGGCCGCCAGCCCCTGGTCGAGCTCCTCCAGGCGGGTGCGGGCGTCGCACAGCGATGCGCCCTGCTCGCGCAGCTCGGCCAGCCGCCCCACCTTGTCGCTGGCGCGGCGCTGGTCGCTCTCGGCCTCCTCCAGGCGGTGACGCAGCTCGGTGATGTTGGTGCCGGAGTTGAGGATCACCTCCTCGATCAGCTCCTCGCTCTCGTCGGTCTCGCCGCGGGTGGCGCCGGAAAGGATCTCGGGGGCCAGCACCTCGAAGAAGAACGCCTGGTCGGCCTTCTCGCCGGCACGGGGCTTGATGGCGTTGAAGATCTGGCTCTTGTCGGCGCCGCCCTCCTTCTGGAAGGCGGCGAGCTGGGCCAGCTCGCGGCGCGACACGTGGGCGCCCACCGCTTCGAGCCACTCCTCGCGGTTGTGGGTCAGGCGCACGCCACGCTCGGCCATGGCGGTCTTGACGTCGCGGTTGGCGTAGAGCGCCAGCTTGCCGTCGAGGGTGAGGTGGTGCACCGGCACCTCCTCGAGACGCCCGGCGTAGTGGTAGAAGGAGAGCCCGCTGCCGTCGCTGTAGCCGTAGAAGCCGAACACGAAGGTCTCGCCGGCGACCTCCTCGCCGGCGACGGCGAGCATGTCATCCTGGCGCTCGAGCCCGCTGCGCGAGCGGAACTCCACCCGCAGGTGGCTCCAGCTGCGCGCCGCGCCACCCACCGCCGAGGGCGAGCACTTGCGCCGGGTGCGCGAGAGCAGGGTGCGGTCCCGCGACAGCAGGCCGATCAGCGCCTCGGCGAGCGTGGTCTTGCCGAAGCCGTTCTCCATGCTGATGGCGCTCGACTGGCCACGCAGGTCGAGCAGCAGGTGGCGCATCTTGGCGTCCCAGGGCGAGGCCACGTCGCCGTGCTTGTTGAGCAGGTTGGCGACCTCGATGCGGTGGATCACGCTCATGCCTGGGTCTCCTCGTGCTCGTCGATGGGCGCGTCAAGCGCCTCGTCCGCATGCCGGCTCGACACGCGGCCCTGGGCCAGGGCCTGCAGGTGGCCGAGCTGGTGGATGCCGATCTGCTCGCTCTCCAGCGCCCCGAGCAGGGTCTGCTGCCACACCTCGCCGCCGCTCTCCTCGGCGTTCGCACCGACCTCGCCGTCACGCAGGCTTTCCAGCAGCCCGGCGCGCACCTGCAGCTCGATGAAGGCGCGCACCCGGCGGCTGATGTCCTCGCCGCGCTCCTCGAGCAGGACCCGGCTGGTCTCGGGCGCCTCCTCGCCCAGGGTGCGCAGCGACTCGAGCTGGTCACGCATCAGCTCGACCAGTTCCGCCCCGGCGAAGGTGGCCTCCTGGTAGCGGCTGACATCGGAGAGCGCGCGGTTGTAGCGGGTGTAGAGCAGCGTGTGCATCAGCAGCCACAGCTGCAGGTACCACTGGGCCAGCTCGGCGCGGCTCTCCTGGCGCAGCTTGAGCGCCTCGAACACCGGCTCGCGGGTGTAGAGCGGTGGCTGTTCCAGTTCCGGGTCCGGCAGCAGGGCGTAGTAGCGCGACCCCGGGGCGATGCCGGGATAGTCGCCGGATTCGAAGGCCTTGAGGCGCAGCCCCTGGCCGGCGAGGAAATCGCGCAGCGCCTCGCGCTCGGGGTCGCTGGCGTCGTCGATCAGCGCGCAGACGTCGCGCTCGGAGAGCTGCCCCTCACGGGCGGCGCGACGCTTGCGCCCCCCGCCGGGGGCACGCTCGGCGCTGCGGTAGCGCAGCAGGTAGGCGACCACCTCGCCCATCTCGGTCATGTTCATACGGGCTCGTCCTGATCGATTCGCGAAGTCGCGATATTTGGGTCGATTGCCTGAGGAAGCGGCGCGGCCTCGGGCGCCTGTAAAAAGAAGCCGATGGCCGGGGTCACGGCCCCTTCGATGCGGCGGCCGTCGTCGAGCTCGAGCTCGAACGGTGTGGCGTCGATGCCCACCGTCAGCCCCGGATCGAGCAGCTCGGTGTCGACGAAGGTGTTGAGCAATTGGGCCAGGCAGTCGCCCTCCTCGAAGCGGTGCCAGCCCTCTTCCAGGGCCTCGGGCAGTGACAGTGGCGCACGTTGGATACGCTGGCGAAGCGCTGGGCCGCGGGCCTCGAGGAAGCGCGCGAGCAGCGGGGCTTCCGGCTTGGCGTCGTGCTGCTCGTCGAACACCAGCGCGGCGTGGCCGGTCTCGGCGCGACGACTCTCCAGCAGGGGCACGAGCGGAGCGACCCGCGGGAAGCAGGCCTGGGCGTGCAGCGGCATCATCCGGGCCACCAGCGCGGCCTGCAGGCGTGGTGCCGGGGGCGAGGCCAGCAGGAGCCGGGCCAGGTCCTGGAAGTCGACTACCCCCATGGCCTGGATGCGCCCCTCGGCGATGTCGGCGAGCAGCTCCGAGAGCCGCCGCGACAGGTTCTCGATGGCGGTGAGCACGCGGCCGATGGCTCCCGAGAGCACGCGCAGGTCCCAGTCGTCGGGCTGCGCCTCCCGCCAGGCGTCGAAGCGCTCCATCAGCCGCGGGGTCGCCAGCTGGGCCCGGGCGTCGAGCAGCGTCTGCTGGATGCTGGAGAGCGCGTTGTGATAGTGGCGCTCGTTGTCGAGCAGCGCGCTGAGCTTGCCCTCGCGGGTGGGGTTCTCGCGCACCCGGCGCAGTTCCTGGGTCAGGGCGCGGATCGCCAGCAGGATCTGGTTGGTGATGTCGGGGATGCGGGCGAAGTCGCCGCGGGCCAGGGCCGCCAGCACCTTGGCGGCGTCGTACTCGGAGTAGAGCAGGTCCTCGACCTGGCTGGCCAGCGTCACCGCCTGGCGCCCGCTGGGGGTCAGGCGCACCTGGCCGGTCTGGCCCTGCTTCTCGATCAGTGCGGTGCGCTTGGTGCTGCGCCGGGCCCTGGCCGCCGACTCGTCGGCATCTTCCGCCTCGTCCGGTAGCGGGGAAGGCTGACGAAAGTGAAGCTCGCTGGGTGTGGAGAGCAGATTGATGACGAAGACCAGGTCGTCATGGGGCAGCTCGGGATAGGTCTCGCGCAGATGGTTCAGGCAGCGCGCCTGGGAGACGAAAGCACTGTTGGTGGCGAAGTCCAGGTCGAGCAGGTAGTCGAGCAGCAGGCAGCCGAGATCGAGCCAGTAGCCGTCGCGCAGGCCACGGCGCTGCTCCTGGTTGACCTGCACGAAGGGCGAGCCCGGCTCGTGGCCGCTGTCGTGCAGGTCGATCAGCCGCGTGGTGGCGACCAGCAGTTTGCTCCAGGCGGTCATGGATCTTCCCTGAGGACAAAAGGGGCATTATGCCAAGGCTGGCGCATCGGGTCATGGGGCCCACGAGGGTGTACCCTGTGACGGACGGGACGACAGGGAGCGTCAGCATGCACGGGATCGACCGGACATTACAGCAGGTCTTCGGCTACGATGATTTTCGCCCCGGCCAGCGGCCGGTGATCGAGGCGGTGGTGGCCGGCCGTTCGGCGGCGGCGATCTTCCCCACCGGCTCGGGCAAGTCGCTCTGCTACCAGCTGCCCGCCCTGCACCTGCCTCACCTGACGCTGGTGATCTCGCCGCTGCTGGCGCTGATGCAGGACCAGCTCGCCTTCCTCGAGCGTCACGGCATCCGCGCCGCCAGCATCGACTCCGGCCAGAGCCGCGAGGAGACGGCGGCGGTGATGGAGGGCGTCGCCCGCGGCGAGATCCGCATCCTGATGATCTCGGTGGAGCGGCTCAAGAACGAGCGTTTCCGCGCCTTCATCCGCCGGGTGCCGATCTCGCTGATGGTGGTCGACGAGGCCCACTGCATCTCCGAATGGGGCCACAACTTCCGCCCCGACTACCTGAAGCTGCCCGACCACCAGCGCGAGTTCGGCATTCCCCAGGTGTTGCTGCTCACCGCCACGGCCACCCCGCGGGTGATCGACGACATGCGTGCGCGCTTCGCCATCGGGGCCTCCGACGTCACTGCCACCGGCTTCTACCGCGGCAACCTCGACCTCCAGGTAGCACCGATCGAGGCTTCCCGCCGCGCCAGCGCGCTGGTCGACTGGCTGCGCCCCCGGCTGGCCGACCGCCCCGCCCCCACCATCGTCTACGTGACCCTGCAGCAGACCGCCGAGCGCCTGGCCGCCTACCTGGGCAAGGCGGGCCTCGCCGCCACCGCCTACCACGCCGGACTCGACGGCGAGCGCCGCGAGGGCATCCAGCGGGACTTCATGGCCGGCCAGGTGAACTGCATCGTCGCCACCATCGCCTTCGGCATGGGCATCGACAAGGCGGACATCCGCCAGGTGGTGCACTTCGACCTGCCCAAGTCGATCGAGAACTACAGCCAGGAGATCGGCCGCGCCGGACGCGACGGCCTGCCCTCGGAGTGCCTGATGCTGGCCGGCCGCGATACCCTGGGCGTGCTGGAGACCTTCGTCTACGGCGATACCCCCGAGCCCCACGGCATCCGCCGGGTGATCGACGAGCTCCAGGCGGCCGGTCCGCGCTGGGAGCTGCTGCTCAACGGCCTCTCGCAGCACGCCAATATCCGGCCGCTACCGCTCAAGACGCTGCTGGTGCAGCTCGAGCTGCGCGGCATCATCCAGCCGCGCCACGCCTATTTCGCCGACTATCGCTTCAAGCTGCGGTGCGAACCCGAGGCCCTGGTCGAGCGCTTCCAGGGCGAGCGGCGTGACTTCGTCCAGGCCATCCTGGATGCCGCGAGGCGCGCCCGTACCTGGCACGAGCTCGACTTCGCGACGCTGGAGGCACTCGGCCGGGAGCGCGGCCTGGATACCGGCCGGAGCCGCGTGATCACCGCCCTGGACTACTTCGTCGACAAGGGCTGGCTCGAGCTGCAGAGCCGCCAGCTCACCGAGGTCTACGAGGTGCTGCGCCCCGACCTCGACCCGGCAGCGCTCAGCGACGAGCTGCACGGCTACTTCCGCGAGAAGGAGCAGGCCGAGATCGCCCGGCTCCACGCCATGCTCGCGCTGTTCGAGAGCGACCGCTGCCTGAGCCGGCGACTCGCCGAGTGGTTCGGCGACGATCGCGCCCCCCAGCGCTGCGGCCACTGCTCCGCGTGTCGCGGGCACCCGGCCCGACTGCCCGCCGCCGCCCCTCTGCCACCGCTGGAGGGCCAGGACACGGAAGCCCTGCTGGGTGGCCTGCTCGAGCGCCTCGACGTGGCGGGCGATGGTCACCCCGCCACCCCCGACCTGCTGGCGCGCTTCCTGTGCGGCATCACCACGCCGCTGTTCACCCGCCTCAAGGCGCGGCAGTTGCCCGGCTTCGCCGCCCTGGAGGGCTACCCCTACGCCGAGGTGCGGGGTTGGCTGGAAGGTCAGTCGTCGGTCGGCGGAGTCAGGGTCTGAAGGCTCGGCGGCAGCCGCGATGTCCCCATCAGGTAGGTGTCGATATGGCGTGCCGCGTCGCGCCCCTCGCCGATCGCCCACACCACCAGCGACGCCCCACGGCGCGCATCGCCGCTGGCGAAGACCCCATCCAGATCGGTCATCATGGTCTCGTCGGTGGCAAACCCGCCGCTGTCGGCAAGCGTCAGCCCCTGGTCGACGAATGCCCGGGCCTGGGCCCCCTGGAAGCCGATGGCAATCAGCACCAGGTCGGCGGGGATGCGGATATCCTCCTCGAGCACCGTCTTGTCCTTGCGCCGTCCCTGGCTATCGAGGGTCCACTTGACGCGCTCGGTGACCAGCGCATTCACGACGCCGTCCTCGTCGTCATCGACGAAGGCGGTGACGTTGAGCGCGAACAGGGCCCGCCCGCCCTCTTCCAAGGCGTAGGTCTGTTCATAGATACGCGGCTGCCACGGCCAGGGGTTGTCGGCCGGACGGGTCGACGGCGGCGGCTCGCGGACGCTGATCTGCGCCACGTCCAGTGCGCCCTGGCGATGCGCGGTGGCCACGCAGTCGGCACCGGTGTCGCCCCCGCCCAGTACCACCACTCGCTTGCCCCGGGCATCGATCGCCAGGCTGTCGCGGCCCGCCTGACGACGATTCTCGGCGGTCAGATAGGGCATGCCGAAATGGATTCCCCTCAGCTCGCGCCCCGGCACCGTCACCTCGCGATGCTGCTGGGCACCGATAGCCAGACACACCGCATCGAAGCGCTCGCGCAACTGGGCCAATGACATCGCAGGGCCTATTTCGACCCCGGTGCGGAACTCGATGCCCTCCTCGCGCAGCTGGTCGAGGCGCCGCGCGACCTGGTGCTTGGCGAACTTGAAGTCGGGGATGCCCAGGGTCATCAGCCCGCCGAGCGCCTCGTCGCGTTCGAACACCGTGACCCCATGCCCGGCACGGTTGAGCTGCTGGGCGCACGCCAGCCCCGCCGGGCCGCTGCCGACCACCGCCACCCGCTTGCCGCTGCGCCGCGCCGGCGGCTCGGGACGGATCCAGCCCCTCTCCCAGCCCCTGTCGACGATCGCCCGCTCGAGGCTCTTGATGGCCACGGCATCGGCGTTGTAGGCCAGCGTGCAGGCCGGCTCGCAGGGTGCCGGGCAGGTATAACCGGTGAACTCGGGGAAATTGTTGGTGGCATGCAGTCGCGCCAGGGCCTCGCGCCAGCGGCCACGGTAGACCAGGTCGTTCCACTCGGGGATCAGGTTGCCGATCGGGCAGCCGCCCATGCAGGTCGGCACGCCGCAATCCATGCAGCGCTCCCCCTGCTGGCGCAGATGATCTTCCCGCCAGCTCGGCGCATAGATCTCGCGATGGTCGCCGATGCGCTCGCGCGGGTCGCGCTTGCCGATCGGCTCGCGCGGGTGCCTGAGAAACCCGTCGGGATGGTTCTCGTCCATCAGGCCACCTCCCGGGCCGCGGCCGGCGGTGCGACGCGAATATCCCGCCCCTCGGCCAGCTCACGCCCCACCACCTCGGCATAGGCCTCGGGCACGACCTTGACCAGCCGCGCCAGGGTGGCGGGCCAATCATCGAGCAGTGTCCGGGCGCGATGGCTGCCGGTGTAGGCATGGTGATTTTCCAGCAGGCGTTGCACCAGGGCAATGTCACGCGCGTCTTCCACGGTTTCCAGCCCCACCCGCTCGGCATTGACCCGCTCGGCCAGGTCGCCCTGCTCGTCGAGCAGGTAGGCCTCGCCACCACTCATGCCGGCGGCGAAGTTCTTGCCGCACGGCCCCAGAATCAGTGCCACTCCCCCGGTCATGTACTCGCAGCCGTGATCGCCGACGCCCTCGACCACGGCCAGGGCGCCGGAATTGCGCACGCAGAAGCGCTCGCCGGCCAGACCGTTGATGTAGGCCTCGCCGCTGGTGGCACCGAACAGCGCGACATTGCCGATGATGACGTTGTCGGCCGCGGCGTAACCGGCCTCCGGCGGGGTGCGCACGCTGATTCGGCCGCCCGACAGGCCCTTGCCGAGATAGTCGTTGGCGCCGCCGGTCAGGTGCAGGCTGATGCCCCGGGCGACGAAGGCACCGAAGCTCTGGCCGGCCGTTCCCTGCAGGTAGATGCGCAGGGTATCGTCGGCCGGCATGCTCGGCGCATGGCGCTTGACCAGTATCGACGACAGCAAGGTGCCGACGCTGCGATCGCGATTGCATACCCGGGTATCGATACGCACCGGCTCGCCATGCTCGAGCGCCCGCCGGGCCTGGGCGATCAGGCGTTGATCGAGCTTGTCGTCGAGCTGGTGGTTCTGCTCGCGTGTCTTGTAGGGGGCGTCGGTCGATTCCACTCGGGCCAGCAACTCGCCGGGATCCAGCGTGATGCCCCGGGGGTGCGTCACCTTCCGCGGGCGGAGCCGGTCGACGCGCCCCACCATCTCGCGGACCGACGCGAAGCCCAGCGCGGCCATGATCTCGCGCAACTCCTCGGCGACGAAGCGCAGATAGTTGATGATGTGCTCGGCCTCGCCATCGAAGCGTTCGCGCAGTCGCGGATCCTGGGTCGCCACGCCGACCGAACAGGTATTGCAGTGGCACTTGCGCAGCAGCAGGCAACCGACCACGACCATCGGCGCGGTACCGAAGCCGAACTCCTCGGCCCCCAGCAGCGCGGCCATCGCCACATCGCGCCCGGTCTTCATGCCACCGTCGACCCGCACGGTGATGCGCGAGCGCAGGTTGTTGGCCATCAGCACCCGGTGGGTCTCGGCCAGCCCCAGCTCCCACGGCGTCCCGGTATGCTTGATCGACGTCTTCTTGGCCGCCCCGGTGCCGCCGGCGTCACCGGAGATCAGCACCGCATCGGCGCGCGCCTTGGCGACGCCGGCGGCGATGGTGCCGACATTGGCCTTGGAGACCAGCTTGACGTGGATCTCGGCCTGGGGATTGGCGCACTTGAGATCGTGGATCAACTGGGCCAGATCCTCGATCGAATAGATATCGTGGTGCGGCGGCGGCGAGATCAGCCCGACCCCGGGCACCGTGAAGCGCACCTCGGCGATCGCCGCATCGACCTTGCCGCCGGGCAACTCGCCGCCCTCGCCCGGCTTGGCGCCCTGGGCCATCTTGATCTCGATCTGGCGGGCACTCGCCAGGTAGTGCGCGGTGACCCCGAAGCGCCCCGAGGCACACTGCTTCATCGAGTTCTCGGCCTCGGTACCGAAGCGCTCGACCTGTTCCCCGCCTTCGCCGCTGCCGGCCTTGCCGCCGATGCGATTCATGGCGATCGCCATGACCTCGTGGGCCTCCCGGGACAGGGCGCCGAACGACATCGAGCCGGTACCGAAGCGCTTGAGAATCGCCTCGACCGGCTCGACCCGCTCGAGCGGAATCGAGCGCTGCGGCTCGCCAGCGAAGTCGAGCAGCCCACGCAGCGTCTGTAGACGCCGGCTCTGCTCATTGATGAGTTCGGCGAAACGCCGGTAACTCCCGGCGTCGTTGTGTCGCGCCGCCTGTTGCAGATGGCCGATGGACTGCGGATTCCACTGGTGCCATTCGCCATCGCGCCGCCAGTAGAAGTCGCCGCCCTGCAACAGTTGCAGGTTGCCGGCGATTCGGTCGCTGTAGGCGACGGCATGGGCCTGCTCGGTCTCGTCCTCGATGGTGCCCAACCCGACCCCGGGGATGTGCGCCGGGGTGCCGGCAAAACACTCATCGACCAGCGCCTGATCCAGGCCGATGCACTCGAAGATCTGCGCGCCCTTGTAACTCTCCAGGATGGAAATGCCCATCTTGGCCATGACCTTGAGCAGGCCGTCCTCGATGGCGAGACGATAGGTATGGCGCGCCGCGGCGCTGCTCTCGACACCGGTGAGTGCGCCCTCGGCGTGCAGATGCTCGAGGCTGCGGTAGGCCAGCCACGGGTAAACGGCATCGGCGCCATAACTCACCAGAGTGCAGAAGTGGTGCACCGCATAGGGCTCGCCACTGCGCAACACCAGCGACACTCGGCTACGCTTGCCGGCCCGGATCAGGCCATGGTGGATGGCACCGACCACCAGCAACGCGGGTACGGCCACACGCTGCGGCCCGACCCGATGGTCGTCGAGGACCAGGAGGGTGGCACCGGCATCGACGGCGGCTTCGGCGTCGCGACGCAGGCGTTCGATGACCGAGGCCATCCCCCTCCCCGGGGGATAGGTGGTATCGATCGTCCGTGCGTGCAGCCCGTCGCCATCGAGCCCGGCCACGGTCGCAAATTCCCGGTCATTAAGGATCGGACTCTCGATCAGCAACTGGCGACAGTGCTCGGGTGTCTCGCCCAACAGATTGCGCTGATAGCCGAGGTAGCCGCTCAGCGAGGTGACCAACGCCTCGCGCAGGTAGTCCAGGGGCGGGTTGGTGACCTGAGCGAAGAGCTGATGGAAGTAGGCGAACAGCGGCTTGCGCTGCGCCGACAGGGCCGCCAGCGGGGTGTCGTTGCCCATTGCCCCCAGCGGGTCCTTGCCGGACTCGGCCATCGGCACCAGCAGCACGCGCAGGCCCTCGAGCGTGTAGCCGAAGGCGCATTGATGGGCGGCGAGCGTGGCCGGATCGAGTGCAGCGATGGCAGGCTCGGCCGTCTCAGCGACCAGATCGGCGAGCTTGAGCCGGTGCTGGGCGAGCCAGTCGGCATAGGGAGCGGCGGCGGTCAGGCGCTGGAAGACCTCCGCCTCGGGCACGATGCGCCCCTCGCGGGTATCGGCGAAAAAGAGCTGGCCCGGGCGCAGCCGTCCCTGCATCACGATCTCGCCGAAGTCGGTGTCCAGGGTGCCGCTCTCGCTGGACATGATCAGCTTGTCGTCGCGGGTCAGGCAGTAGCGACAGGGACGCAGGCCGTTGCGATCGATGACCGCCCCCACCGCGGCGCCATCCGTGGCCACGACCAGCGCTGGCCCATCCCACGGCTCCATGAGGGAAGCGTGGTAGTCATAGAAGGCGCGGCGTTCCGGGGCCATCGCCGGGTCCTGCTCCCAGGCCTCGGGAATCAGCATGCGCAACGCATGGGGCAGCGAGCGTCCACCGGCCAGCAGCAGTTCCAGGACGTGGTCGAAGTCGGCGGAATCGCTCTGGTCGTCTTCGGCCAGGACCGGACGAATCCGTTCGATATCGGCACCGAAACGCTCGCTTGCCAGCAGGGGTTCCCGGGCCCGCATCCAATTGACGTTGCCGAGTAGCGTATTGAACTCGCCATTGTGGATCAGGGAGCGATAGGGATGCGCCAACTCCCAGGCGCCCAGGGTGTTGGTAGAGAAACGCGAGTGCACCAGCACCAGCGCACTCCCCACCCGCGAATCGCTCAGGTCCGGGTAGTAGCTGGCCAGTTGAGCGCAGGTCAGCAGACCCTTGTAGACGAGGCGCCGTCGATCCAGGCTACAGATGTAGAACAGGTTGGCACCCTCGCCGCCGAGTTCCTGCTCGCGCACTCGATTCTGGATTTCGCAGCGCAGCACGTAGAGGCCGACATCGAACGCCTCAGGCGACATGGCCCGCCTGGGGGCCACGAAGCACTGTTCGACCACGGGCTCGGAATCCAGCGCGGTTCGCCCCAGGCCGCGGTTATCGGTGGGCACGCGACGCCAGGCGAGCAGCCGATAGCCCAGCGTATCGATGACCGATGTCATCAGCCGCTTGATGGTGGAGCGTTGCGCCTTGTCCCGGGGCAGGAAGAGTTGGCCGACGCCATAGCGGCCGGCACGGGGGAGGCCGGGGATGGCGGCAGCGAAAAAGCGGTGCGGCACCTGCAACAGCATGCCGGCACCGTCACCGGTGCTTTCCTCGGCGCCGCGCGCCCCGCGGTGATCGAGGTTGCACAGCATGCGCAGACCGTCCTCGATCAGCCCATGCGTCGCCTCGCCACGCATGTTGACCACCGCGCCAACGCCGCAGCTGGCGTAGCCGGCATGAGGGTCAAGGCGTGCCTTGCTGGATTTGCCTGCCGGGTATCGCATGGTGTCGTTACCCCTGCCGGGTGGCTTTGCACCTTTCACATACTAGGCACAAACTCAGACGATAGCAGAAGACCCGAGACCGACTCGCGCGTGCCGGGGGCGAACGCGGCAGGCTCAATGGCGATGGCGGACGCGCCAATGCTGCAGGCCGATCATCAGCAGATGCACCGGCAGATAGATCGCGAGCGGCCAGAGCAGCGTCAGACCCGCCAGATAGAGCAGCGGGTCGAGCATCTCCTGGGGCTGGCCGAAGGGGCCATGCACCCAGTTGATATTGCGCTCGGGGTCGGTGAAGACATAGGTCAGCGGCACCACGACCCAGGTCAGCGCCGTCTGCCACAGCAGCGCCCGGCGATCGTAGCCGAGCCGCCAGATCGCGAAGCCGGTCACCGGCGGCAGGATCAGGTGGTAGAGCGACATCATGCGGGTCAACGGCGGCTGCCCGGGGTCGAACATGTACTCGGTGCCGCCGATGGGATGCACGCCGGTCAGCCAGGCGGTGCCCACGTCCACCGCCCAGAGGCTGCCCACCAGGGCCACCGCCAGCCACTGCATGGAGAGCAGCAGGCGGTTCTCCCGCCACAGTCCCACCAGAATCAGGAAATTGGCCAGGTTGCAGAGCCAGAAATAGTTCTGGGTGCCGAGCAGCATGGCGAAGGTCGGCGCCCAGCCGAGGATCCAGGCCGTGAACGCCAGCTTCAGCCAGAGGGGCAGGCGATCCTGGGGGAGACGCCGGTGCGCACCGTGTGCCATCGAAGCCCTCCTTGCCGAGTGCCTTTACTCTAGCAGTTCTGTCCCTTACGACTCTTCGCCGCCGAGCCCATGACGCTTGAGCTTGTTGGCGATGGTGGTATGGGAGACCCCGAGCCGCTTGCCGAGCTGACGGCTGGAGGGATGCTGCGGGTAGAGCGCCGCCAGTACCCGGCGCTCCACCTCGCCGAGGATATCGGCCAGCGAGCCCTGCAGGTCGATGCCGACCAGCCCCGGCACATTGCCCACGTCCGGCAGGCGCAGGTGGGAGGCCTCGATGGTCTCGCCCTCGCACAGCGAGACCGCCTGGAAGAGCACGTTCTCGAGCTGACGCACGTTGCCCGGCCAGTGGTAGGCGACGAGACGGGCCAGGGCCGCCGGCGCGAGCGACGGCAGCCGGCAGCCGATCTGCCGGGCGGCGCGGTCGATGAAGTGGGCGGCGAGCACCTCGATGCCGTCACGGCACTCGCGCAAGGGCGGCACCGTCAGCGAGAGGACATTGAGCCGGTGGTAGAGGTCCTGGCGAAAGTGGCCCTCGGCGCAGAGCCGCGGCAGGTCCTGCTGGGTGGCGCAGATCACCCGTACATCCAGCCAGGTCTCCTCGTCACTGCCCACCCGGCGAAAGCCGCCGTCCTGGAGGAAGCGCAGCAGCTTGACCTGCAGCCGCGGGCTCATCTCGCCCACTTCGTCGAGGAAGATGGTGCCACCGGCGGTCAACTCCAGCAGACCCAGCTTGCCCTCGGGCCGGGCCCCCTCGAAGGCGCCGGGGGCATAGCCGAACAGCTCGGTCTCGGCCATGGACTCGGGCAGGCCGGCGCAGTTGAGCGCCATGAACGGCGCCTGACCGCGGTCGCTGGCCAGGTGGCAGGCCCGCGCCAGCAGTTCCTTGCCGGTACCGGTCTCGCCCTGGATCAGCAGCGGCGCGTCCAGCGGCGCCATGCGACGGGCCTCGCGGATCAACGCGGCAAGCCTGGGGCTGGCCTGGAAGATCGCCTCGAAGCCTCGCAGCTCCTGGCGCTGCACATGGTAGATGCGCTCGCCGATGCGGTCGGCCCGATGCAGGGTCACCACGGCACCGGCCAAGGAGGCCACGTCGTCCTGATGCTCGCGATGCAACGGGGCGATATCGGCGAGGAAGATGGTATCGCGCAGCTTGATGCGCAGGCCGTTGACCCGGGCGTTGTTGCGCCGAATCAGACCCGGCAGGTCGACCTCGGGCAGGTAGCGGTCGAGCGAGAGCCCGGGGACCTCGTCGATGCGCACGCCGAGCAGCTGGCCGGCGGCGCGGTTGGCCGCCACCACGTGCCCCTCCATGTCGATGGACATCACCGGCTCGGAGAGCGACGAGAGCAGCGCATCGAGCTCCAGGTGGCGGCGTTCGCTGGGCATCAGGTTGACCCGGCGAACGCCGAAGACGCCGGGGACCGCCTCGAGCTCGGGCTTCAGGGTGGCCAACTGGGCGTTGAGCAGGTTGGGGACGTGCAGGTAGATGGCGTTGCCGTGCTCGCCTCCCACCTCGCCGCGGGCCACGTTGAGCCCGTAGTCGGCGAAGGGGGCGACGATGTCGCGCAGGATGCCGATCCGGTTCTGGCAATGAAACCTCAGGCGCATCGGGGGAGTGCCTCTCGTCGTCATGAAAGTCGTCACGCCGGCGTGACTCTACTGTAAAGATAACGTGACACTCGTGCCGGCTCAATCGCCGTGATACCGCGGTTCCCATGCCCGTCTCCCTAATCGGCCCCCACCGTCAAGATTTCCTTACGACTGGACGTCACCTCCCGCCATGCCGGCCTGCCCAACGCCGCCCGTCCCCCCTGCGCCGCGGCTAGACTCGAGACAGCTTCCGAACGGCCACGACAACCACAAGCGACGCCACGGAGAGATCATGACGGCTTCGACTTCAAAGCTGAGTGAATTCGCCAGCAAGACTGGCTACCGCGCTCGCCTGCCCGACGAACAGGGTCATATCGGCTACAGCGACACCGAGAACGCCACCTGGCGGGCCCTGATGCAGCGTCAACTGGCGATCATCGAGGGCCGCGTGTGCCAGCAGTACCTGGATGGCCTGGAACGCCTGGCCCTGCCCGAGGAGCGCATCCCCCAGTTGGCCGAAGTGGATCGGGTCCTGCTGGCCGCCACCGGCTGGCAAACGGCCCAGGTCCCGGCACTGATTCCCTTCGACACCTTCTTCGACCTGCTCGCCAACCGCCGCTTTCCGGTGGCCACCTTCATCCGCACTCCGGAGGAGATGGACTACCTCAAGGAGCCGGACATCTTCCATGAGATCTTCGGCCACTGCCCGATGCTCACCGACCCGTCCTTCGCCGAGTTCACCGCCACCTACGGGCGACTCGGCCTGGCGGCGTCGCCCAAGGAGCGGGTCTACCTGGCTCGCCTCTACTGGCTGACCGTGGAGTTCGGGCTGGTGGATACCCCGGCCGGACGACGCATCTACGGTGGCGGCATCATCTCCTCGCCCAGGGAGACCCTGCACGCGCTCTCCGACACGCCCGAGCATTTGCCCTTCGACCCGGTGGAGGCGATGCGTACTCCCTACCGCATCGACATCCTGCAGCCGCTCTACTACGTGCTTGACGATCTCACCACCCTGCACGACCTTGCGAGGCAGGACATCATGGGCCTGGCGCACCGGGCCATGGCGCTGGGGCTGCACGAGCCGCGCTTCGCGCCAGCGCCACGCGACGGCAAGGCAAGCGCCTGAGGCCCCGAACCACTTCCCCGCCGACGACCTTTCGACAAGCCTTTCGACAAGACTAAGGAGACACCATGAGCCAGCTTTCCGACCAGCAGTGCGAGGCCTGCAGCTGGGACGCCCCCCGGGTGACCGAGGCCGAGATCGAGCAGTACAAGGCGCAGATTCCCGAGTGGCAGATCGTCGAGCGCGATGGCATCATGCAGTTGGAACGGGTCTTCAAGTTCCGCAACTTCAAGCAGGCCCTCGACTTCACCAATCGCGTCGGCGAGATCGCCGAGGGCGCCGGACACCACCCGGCCCTGCTGACCGAGTGGGGCAAGGTCACCGTGACCTGGTGGTCGCACGAGATGAAGGGCCTGCACAAGAATGACTTCATTCTTGCCGCCAGAACCGACGAGGTAGCGAATTAAATGTTCGAACACATTGAGCGGGTACCCGGGGATGCCATCCTCGGGCTGATCGAGGCCTTCAAGAAGGACACCAACCCCCAGAAGGTCGATCTCGGCGTCGGCGTCTATCGTGACGCCCAGGGCAACACCCCGGTGATGCGCGCCGTCAAGGAAGCCGAGGCCCTGCTGCTCAAGAACGAAACCACCAAGACCTATATCGGCTCCCACGGCGACCCGGGCTACGGCGAGGTGGTCCTGCCCATGGTGCTGGGCGAAGGCTCGCCGGTGCTGGAAGCCGGCCGTGCCAGCGCCACCCAGTCGCCCGGCGGCACCGGCGCCCTGCGCCTGGCGGCAGACTTCATCGCCCATCACCTGCCCGGCAAGGACATCTGGGTCAGCGACCCGACCTGGCCGAACCACCTGGGCATCTTCCCCGCCGCCGGCCTGACGCTGCACAAGTACCCCTACGTGGACGCCGAGAACCGCCTCGACTTCGCCGGCATGCTGGCGGCACTCGAGGAGATCCCCCACGGCGACGTGGTGCTGCTGCACGCCTGCTGCCACAACCCCACCGGCTTCGACCTCTCGCGGGAGCAGTGGCAGCAGGTGCTGGAAGTGGTCCGGGAGCGCGGCCTGCTACCGCTGGTCGACTTCGCCTACCAGGGCTTCGGCGAGGGCCTCGACGAGGACGCCTACGGCGTTCGCCTGTTGGCCGAGCACCTGGACGAGGTGATCATCACCAGTTCCTGCTCCAAGAACTTCGGCATCTACTGCGAACGCACCGGCTGTCTGATCATGGTGGCGAAGCACGCCGAGCAGATGGAGAACGTACGCTCCCAGGTGGCCATCGTCGCCCGCGAGAACTACTCCAACCCGCCGGCACACGGCGGCGCCATCGTCCGCGAGATCCTCCACTCGGCCGAGCTCGCCGCCATCTGGCGCGAGGAGCTCACCGAGATGCGTGACCGCATCAACACCCTGCGGCGCGACTTCGTCGAGGCGCTGGCGCCCTACGGGCTCGACCAGAAGTACGCCTGCGTGGCCGAGCAGCGTGGCATGTTCTCCTACACTGGGCTCCAGCCTGAGCAGGTCGACCGTCTGCGCGACGAGTTCGGCATCTACATGGTGCGCTCCGGTCGCGCCAACGTGGCGGGCTTCTCCCACGACAACCTGCCCTATCTGGCCAAGGCGATCGCCGCGGTCAACTGATCGCCACGCCCCGTCCAGCCGAAACGCCCGGGCCTCCGCCCGGGCGTTTTCGTATATGCCAACCTCGCGATTCTTCAGCCCTTCCCGGGTAGAATGCCACCCTCGCCGCAGGGGCACGGGGGATTGCGCGGCGCTCCCGGCAACACTGGACTTGACCGATCAGTCAGAACCTGGTCAGACTACGGATTGCCTTTGTATACAACCCCTATAACGAAGAGGCTTATCATGGCGGCTACCCCTGTGCACTATCCCTGGTACAAGAAGGAGGACACCGATGCCTTCTTCGCCCTGTTCCAGAACAACATCGCCAACTTCGTGATCATCGCCATCACCATGCTCGGCATGGGCTTCCCCTCGTCGATCGTCTTCGGCCAGGTGCTCCCGGGCGCCGCGGTGGCGGTGATGGCGGGTAACTTCTACTACGCCTGGAGCGCCGCGCGCCTGGCGCGCAAGGAGAACCGCGCCGACGTCACCGCGCTCTCCTACGGCATCTCGACCCCGGTGATGTTCGTCTTCCTGTTCGGCGTGCTGCTGCCGGCCAAGCAGCTCACCGGCGACGCCGAGCTCGCCTGGAAGGTGGCGGTGGCCGCCTGCTTCATCAGCGGCGCCATCGAGGCGGCGATCAGCCTGATCGGACGCTGGGTGCAGTACCACCTGCCGAGAGCCGCCATGCTGGGGGCCGTCGCCGGGGTGGCGTTGACCTTCATCGCCGGCGAGATGCTGTTCAAGACCCTGGAGATGCCGGTGATCGGCCTGCTGGTGCTGGCGATCATCATCGTCGGCCTGGTGGCACGGGTGGCCATGCCCTTCCGCCTGCCCACCTCGCTGTTTGCCATCATCGTCGGCACCGCCCTGGCCTACCTGATCGGCGATGCCGGCGGCGAGCGGTTCAGCGACGCCTTCACCCACCTCGGCTTCTACCCGCTGCTGCCCAACCTGGCCTGGCTCGAGGGGCTGGGGCTGCTGTTCACCGGCATGCTGGCGGTGCTCACCGTGGTGCTGCCGATCACGCTGTACAACGCCATCGAGACCATGAATAACGTCGAGGCCATGGAGGCCGCCGGCGACAAATACGACGTGCGCGAGTGCCAGGCGGTGGATGGCGTCGGGACCATGATCGGCGCCCTGTTCGGCGGCGTCTTCCCCACCACGGTCTACATCGCCACCGTGGGCGCCAAGTGGATGGGCGCCGGCCGCGGCTACAGCCTCCTCAACGGTGCCGTCTACGGCCTGGCCACCATGTTCGGCCTGATCGCGGCCCTGGCGGCGATCATACCCGTCGCGGTGGTGGCCCCGATCCTGGTGTTCGTCGGCATGTCGATGATCGCCACCGCCTTCCAGAGCAACGACACCCGCTACTACCCGGCGGTGGCCCTGGCGATGCTGCCCTACTTCGCCAACTACGTGATGACGCGCTTCAATCGCGACGCGGGAGAGATCGTCGCCGACATCTCCGGCGGCATCGTCGCCATGGGCCAGGGCGCCATGTTCATGGCCATCTTCATCGGTGCCATGACGGTCTCGGTGATCGACCACCAGTTCCGCCGCGCCGCGGCCTTCGCCGGCGTCGCCGCGGGCTTCTCCTACGTCGGCCTGATGCACGCCCCGAAGCTCGCGCTCAATGCCGCCCAGGACTTCACCCTCGGCTACCTGGTGATGGGCGCCCTCTTCCTCTACTTCGCCTGGCAGCAGGAGCGCCTGGCCGCCCCGCGGCCGGCGACCACCACGCCGCCGCCGGCCGACTGATCGTCTCACGCACGAGGCCCTGCCGGTCACCCGGCAGGGCCTCGTGTTCATTGGTGCACGAAGTCCGGCGATTACGGCTTCGGGGCAGGTCGCGCCTATTGGACCTCGGCGTCGGTGTCGGCTTCGGCCTCAGTCTCGGCGCCACCTTCAAGGTCCTGCTCGGTTTGCCCCTCGGTCTCGCCTCTTATGCGATCGCGGTTCGATTCGAGGCGATCCTGGGCGGGCTCGGCGGCACGCTCGATGGCGCGATCCAACCCGGGGGCGCGGGTCTTCTCATCCTCGGCCTTCGCATCCGTCTCGGCCTCGGCATCCATCTCTGACTCCATGTCGGTGTCGGCATCCATCTCTGACTCCATGTCGGTGTCGGTGTCGGCCTCGACATCCGATTCGGCGTCGGCATCGACACCCGCCTCGGCATCGGCGTCGGCATCGACACCCGCCTCGGCATCGGCGTCGGCATCGACACCCGCCTCGGCATCGGCGTCGGCATCGACACCCGCCCCGGCATCGGCGTCGGCATCGACCCCCGCCTCGGCATCAGCGCCAGCGCCGATTCCATCGGTATCGGTATCAGTACCGTCGGCAGCCCCGTCGGTGCCGCCATCGGCCGCCCCGTCGGTACCACCATCGGCGCCACCATCGGCACCCGCATCACCGCCGGCGCTGTCTTGGGCCAGCAGCAGCGAATCGCTGGCCGATCCCGTCATGGGCATGGCGGAAAAACTGCCGCCTTGAACGTCGTCTTCAAGGCTGGCCGCCTGGACCTGGGCAGTCGCGCCGGCCAGGCCTGAGAAAACCAGTGCCATGCTGGCAGCAAGTGTCTTGAGTTTCATAGCGCCTCCTCGTGCCCCGTTTTCCCTGGGGCCGGTATCCATCATCCGGGATGGCTCCTCCTTGAGCCGCTCGTCGTGACGAGTCTTGCTCCTGCTCTTACCCTGCGAGCACCGTGCCAGAAGAAAAGTTAGCCGTGTAGAATCATCAGGATATTAAATAACAACGTTTTCTTATACAGCCAGCATGGCTAACAAGTCATCGACATTTGTCGCGATATGTCGACAGGAAATAGCGGAGCGAGCCGGACGTGGCCGCCACTGTAGAAGGCGTTGGTGTCTGCATTACGCGACAGTATCGTGCGCTCCCCATGAACAGACGCCGCCCCACCGGACGCAACGAGGCCCTGCCGGTCTCCCGGCAGGGCCTCGTCATGGGCAGGCGGTGCCTCAGGCGGCGTAGCGCGAGACGTCCAGCCCGCTCGGATCGATGGCCGGTGCCTTGCCGCTCATCAGGTCGCCCAGCAGTTGGCCGCTGCCGCAGCTCATCGTCCAGCCCAGGGTACCGTGGCCGGTGTTCAGCCAGAGGTTGTCGACCCGGGTGGCACCGATGATCGGCGTGGAGTCCGGGGTCATGGGGCGCAGGCCGGTCCAGAACTCGGCCTTCGCCACGTCGCCGCCCTCGGGGAAGACGTCGCGCACCACCATGCTGATGGTGGCCCGGCGCTTCTCCAGCAGGCTCAGGTCATAGGAGGCCAGCTCGGCGGTGCCACCCACCCGGATGCGGTCGTCGAAGCGCGAGATCGCCACCTTGAAGGTCTCGTCCATCACCGTGGACTGGGGGGCGCCGCCGTCGTCGGTTACCGGCACGGTCAGGCTGTAGCCCTTGACCGGGTAGATCGGCAGCCGGATCCCCATGTCCTTGACCAGGAAGGGCGAGTAGCTACCGAGGCAGACCACATAGGCATCGGCGGTGAGCTCACCCTCGCTCGTCACCACGCTCTCGATGCGGCCGGCCGTGCGCTTGAGGCGCTGGATCTCGACATTGAAGCGGAACGCGACGCCGAGTCGCTCCCGACAGTAATCGGCCAGGCGATTGGTGAAGAGGTAGCAGTCGCCGGTCTGGTCGTCGGGCAGGTGCAGGCCGCCGACGAACTTGCCGGGCACCCGGGCCAGCGCCGGTTCCACCGCGGCGAGCTCGTCGGCACCCAGCAGCCTGTGGCGTACGCCGCACTGCTCGAGCACCTTCATGTCCTTGCCCACGGCCTCCACCTGCGCTTCACTCCTGAACAGCTGCAGCAGGCCGCGCTGGCGGTCCTCGTAGCGGATACCGGTCTCCTCGCGCAGGGCATTGATGCAGGCGCGGCTGTGCTCGGCGACGCGTACCATGCGCTCCTTGTTCACCGCATAGCGCTCGGGGTTGCAGTTGCCCAGCATCTGCATCATGAAGCGCGCCATGATCGGATCCATCTTCGGCTGGATCTTCAGCGGAGCGTGCTCCTGGAACATCCACTTGACGGCCTTCTGGGGGATACCCGGCGCTGCCCAGGGTGAGGAGAAGCCGAACGAGACCTGGCCGGCGTTGCCGTAGCTGGTCTCCAGTGCCGGCGACGGCTGGCGATCCACCACCGTGACCTCATGGCCCTGACGGGCCAGGTAATAGGCGCTGGTGACGCCAACGACGCCGCTGCCGAGAATCAGTACCTTCATGGGCTCTCCCCCTTGGCTTCCGTTGTTGGATGGCCTTGCGCTTGTGATCGATGACGCAACGCAACTCGCCCGGCACGGCTGCCTGACGACGGAGGAAGTATAAGGAGACATCACTAGTGATTGATTCTGTTTTTCTACAAAAATATAACTTATAGAATTATATTTTAATATTTTTTTAGGGTTTTTATGTATTATTTTTATTTATTCCAGATGATTCATCCACTACGGAATCGGCCTGCCGCCGTGGACTGGCAAGGACGCGCCGAAACACCTGCCAGGCCGCCAGTCCCGCCAGCAGATTGCCCAGCGCCGCGCCCAGGGCGAGCCCCGTGAGGCCACCCAGCCAGGCTCCGACCCAGAGGCAGGGCAGGTAGAAGAGAAACAGCCGCGCCGCAGACATCAGCATGGCCCGCAGTGGCCAGCCGAGGGCATTGCCCGCCGAGACCACCAGCATGCAGACACCGAGAGCGGCGTAGCTCGGCAGCAGGCAGCGGATCAGCATCGCCAGGTCATCACGCACCTCGGGGTTGCCCGAGAGCACCAGGGCCACCCAGGGCGACAACAAGGCCAACACCAGTCCCAGCCCCAGTTGCCAGAGCACCACGACCCGAAATGCCAGGTGCATCAGGCGGCGTACCTGCTCCCAGTCTCCCGCTCCGTAGCAGCGTCCCAGCCAGGGCGGCAGCGACATGGTCATGGCCAGCACCACCATCAGCGACACGCTCTCCAGGCGGCTGGCCAGCCCCCAGGCCGCCACCGGGGCCTCGCCGAGGGTGGCCACCACCGAGATCGCCAGCATGGCGGCCAGCGGCGGCATCAGCTGACCGATCATGGCCGGGCCGGCGATGCCGGCGAAGGGGCGCGCCGAACGACGCCACTCGGCGGAGAGACCATCCCGGGTCAGCCAGTTGGTCCGCCGCAGGCGCCGCCCCAGCACCAGCAGGCCACAGGAGAAGGCGATGGCCGTGGCCCAGGCCGCCCCGGGGAGCCCGAGCCCGCCCCAGGGGCCGACGCCGAAGATCAGCAGCGGATCGAGCACCAGGTTGACCAGGCTGGTGACCACCATGATCTTGCCCGGTAACCGGGTATCGCCATGGGCCCGGAACAGGCTGTAGCCGAAGTAGAGCCCAGCGCCCAGCCAGGCCGCCAGCAGCTGTGGCGCCCAGTAGGCACGAATCAGCTCCCGGGTCGCCGCATCGGCGCCCAGCCCCGCGAACACTGGCCCCTGGACGGCCCACAGCAGCATGGCCAGCAACGCGATGATGCCCGTACCGGCCAGCAGCACCAGGCTGCCCAACCGCCGGGCACGCCCCTGCTGCCCTGCCCCCAGGGCACGGGAGACCAATGCCGCGATGGCGATGCCCAGCCCCACCTGGATGCCGATGATCAGGAACGACAGCGGGAAGGTGAACGACTGGGCGGCCAGCGGCGTCGTCCCCAGGCGGGCGATGAAGGCGCTGTCGACGAGCTGGAAGCCGAGCAGCGCCAGTACGCCGATGGCCATGGGCCAGGTCTGGCGCCAGAGGGTCGGGCCCAGGGTGGCAGTAGAAGCGATTTTCGTCACGACGGCTCCAGTGCGAGAGCGAGCGCCGTATTCTACGCAAAAGTCCAGCCGTACTCAGCTCGACAGGCTTCCGAGACTCGGCACCACCCCGACGAGCAGCCGCTCGATGGCAGCGGCGGGCATGGGACGATAGAAATAGAATCCCTGCACCAGATCGCAGTGTATCTCGCGGACCAGGGCGAGTTGCTCGGCGTTCTCGACTCCCTCGGCCACGACCTCGAGCCCCAGGCGATGGCCGATGAAGACCGCCGCCTCCATGATGGCACGATCCTCGGGCTGCCCGGGTCCATCCCGAACGAAGGAGCGGTCGATCTTCAAGGACGTCACCGGGAACTGCTTCAGGTAGCTCAGTGACGAGTAGCCGGTACCGAAGTCGTCGATGGCGATGCGGAAGCCGCGATGGTGCAGGGAACGCAATCCCTCGAGGATGCGCGCATCGGCTTCGATCAGCACGTTCTCGGTGAGCTCGATACCGATCTCTCGCGGCCCGAGATGGTGGCGACGAAGGTGGGCCTCGAGTCGTTCGAAGACATCGTGCCGTCCCATCTGCCGTCCGGAAAAGTTGATGTCGATGCGCTCCAGCTTCATGCCGGCTTCCCGCCACAACGCCCTCTGCCGGCAAGCCTCCTGCATGACCCAGTCGCCCAGGCGATGGATCAGCCCGGAACGCTCGGCGACGGGAATGAATTCCTGGGGCGAGACCGGTTGCCCATGGGGCGGCGTCCATCGCAGCAAGGCCTCAAGATTCTCGATCTGGCCACTAACCGCCGACACCTGAGGCTGGTAGTGCAGGGAAAGTTCATCGTTGTCGAGGGCATGCTCGAGGCTCTCGGCCAGGCGGTGCTGTCGTACCAGCTCGTCGTGCAGATGCTGGTGGAAGAACTGCAGCCCCCCTCGCCCCTCCAGCTTGGCCCGGTTCTTGGCCACATCGGCATTGCGGATCAGCTCGCGGGCGCCCGTGCCGTTGTCGGGAAACAGGCAGACCCCCAGGCTCGCCGTGATGCCGCGTTTGTGTCCCTCCAGGCCGAAGGGTCGCCGGAAGACCTCCTGCACCTTGTGCAGGACACGCATGACATCGTCTTCCCTGTGCAAGCCGGGAAAGGCCAGCACGAACTCGTCACTCGAGACCCGCGACATCAGGTCCGTGGCTCGCAGTTGCTCGCTCAGTCGTCGGCTCAGCTCGATCAGCAGGCGATCTCCCTCCTCGTAGCCGAGGGCATCGTTGATCTCGACGAAGCGATCGATGTCGAGGTAAAGCAGCGCCAGGCCGAGGCCCCGTCGGCGACAGCCATCGAGGACCTCGTCGAGATTCGCCTCGAAGGTCTGGCGGTTGGGCAGGTGGGTCAGGCGATCGAAGCGAGTGGCGAACTCCAGATCGCGATGGGCCCGCTTCTGGTCGGAGAGGTCCACGTCGACACAGAACATGAGTGGCTCGTCGGTGTGCTCGTTGAGCATGACGTGGTGGGAGAAGACGGGAACCAACTCACCACTCTGATGCTTGAGCTCCAGCTCGCCTGCGGGAATCTCGACGCCTTCGTGTATCCACGCGCGATGGGCCGCAATGACGCCATCGCGCATGACGTCGGGAATGATCAGGTCCTCGAGCAACTCCCCCTGTGCCTCATCCGGCGCGTAACCGTAGAGACGAGTGCTGGCCTCGTTCCAGTAGATCACGCGACGGTCGCGGTCGTACCCCTGCACCGCCACCTTCGGCAGGCTCTCCAGCAGCGCCCTGAAGCGCTGCTCGCTCTCCAGATACTGGCGCCGCACACGCTCCACGTCCCCCTGGCCACCCCTTGCGGTGGCAGGCGAATCGCGTCGAGTCACTGGCCGTTTCGGCAGCCACTGCCCCAACCACTGCCTGAGACGGGAGTCGCGGGCGAACATTCACATCCTCATCGTCGGGGAACGACGCCGGCCCACCCTCACGGCCCGGGAGGCCTGATCATGCGGGCGCCTAGCTCTTACATCCTACACCTCCCTGTCGCCTGCCTCCTACATCCTTCATCGGCGTGGTCCCAACTATCCCATACCACTGGTCGAGATCCATCACCACATTTGTAAATTGTAAGTACATTTCTTTGACATTTCATTGCATTTATTTTCATTTTTCTCCTGTGGGTCGGACTTTTGTCCGACTTCGCACGGGCAATTCTGCCCTCTCGACAGGAGAAAACTCTCATGAAACTCGAGACCCTGAAGTATGGCTTCGACCTCACCGGCATGCCTATGGATCTGCTGGCGGACTACTGGTCTTCGACAGTGGCCACCTCGCTGGCACAACAGGACTGGGCACTGACCGAGGTGCGCTCACGCCTGGACCTGGAGGCCTGGCAGGCCTTCACCGACGACCTCCCACGGGACCCCTACGTCAACCGGCGCTGGAAGCGCATGTCCTGGCTGGCACTCGATGAGCTGGGCGACGTCAGGGAGATGGGGCACTGCCCCATGGCACAGGGCGGTGCCTTCAACGACGCCGAGAGCATGGCCGACCGCCTGCGTTACTACGATCCCCTGGCGCCCGATTTCCTGGCCCGCCCCGACGTCAAGGCGTTCGTGCGCGCCTGGGCGAGGCTGTGGAACCTCGGTGCCAACGAGCCGATCCTGATGCAGATCACCGGGGTTCGTGGAGAGGAGCTGGTCGACCCGCTACAGGGACAGGGCATCCACGCCGACGGCTGCAAGGCCCTCAGCATCCTGGTGCTCAAGCGGAACAACGTTAGCGGCGCAGACAACCACCTCTACGCCGACAAGGCCGGCACCCGGCCGCTCGCCGATGCCACCCTGGCCCCCGGCGACATCCTGCACCTGCACGATGACCGGCTCTACCACAGCGTGGATGGCATCACCCAGGAGGATCCCACCGCGCCCTTCGAGCGCTTCATCATCATCATCAACAGTCGCTTCGTGGATGACTTCCAGAACCGCATGCTGCGGCGCCACTTCCCCGACGCGGTACTCAACGAGACCCGTTGACCCGCAGACCCACGGCGGCCGCGGGCAGAAATCAAACGCTGCCATGGCGGGTCATCACCACAACGCGACACCCCCGGGCCGAGGGCCCGGGGGTGTCGTCGTTACAGGGTAATGGGAGGCTTACTGGCGCACGCCCTCGAAGGTCACGTAGAGCTCGAGCTCGTGCATTGCCTCGGGGAAGTCACTCATGTCGATGCCGAAGTCGGCCAGGGTCAGCATGGTGCTGCCCTCGAAGCCGGCGCGATAGCCGCCCCAGGGATCCTCGCCCTCGCCCATCAGGGTCACCGGCATCTCGATCTCGCGGGTCTCGCCGTGCAGGGTCAGGTCACCGGTCAACACGCCCTCGTCGCCGCCGTTGGGCGTGAAGCCGGTGGAGACGAAGGTGGCGGTCGGATACTCACCGGCATCCAGGAAGTCGCTGCTGATGAAGTGCTTGTCACGCTCGGCGTTGTTGGTGGTCAGGCTGTCCGCCTGCACTTCCATCTCGACGCTTGCGGCTTCGAGGTCCTCGGGATCGTACTGGAACTGGCCCGAGAACTCCTCGAAGTTGCCGAGGATGTAGGAATAGCCGAGGTGGTTGATCTTGAACTGGATGAAGGCATGCTGGCCTTCGGTGTCGATCACGTAGTCGTCGGCCTGGGCCTGGGCAAGCGGCACCAGGGCGGCGGCGGCGAGGGCGGTGGCGAGTGCGGTCTTCTTCAGCATCGGTGATGTCTCCTTGGGGGTCGGGTCCACTCGAGGGCGGAGGAACGTACACGGAGGCGCCCGGCTCAGGGTCGCCGGCAATGCGCCGGCTTGATTATCCGCGTGAGCACGTCGTGGCGATCGACGAGATGGTGCTTGAAGGCGGCCAGGGCGTGGCCCACGGCGAGCAGGATCAACGCCAGGGCGCTGTACCAGTGGACCTCGCCGGCCAGGGTGGCCTGGTTGGGCAGATCACTGACCAGTGCCGGTACCACGAAGGCATCGAACACCTCGATCCCCTTGCCGTCGGCGGTGGAGATCAGGTAGCCGCTGACCAGCACCACCAGCATCAGCGCGTAGAGGGCGATATGACCGAGGTGGGCGGCGAGGCGCTCGAGGCGATGGCCGCGGGCGGCCGGGGTCGGCTGCACGAACCGCCAGGCCAGGCGCAGCAGGGTGGCAAACAGCACCAGCATGCCCGTGGAGCGGTGCCACCAGGGGGCCAGGTTGTACCAGCTGTCGTAGTAGCCCAGGCCGGTCATCCACCAGCCCAGGGCGAACAGGCCGACGATGGCGATCGCCAGGCTCCAGTGCAGCAGGATGCTGACGAGTCCCCAGCCACTCTCCGTGTTGCGCCACATGCTTTCGTTCCTCGGGTGCCTCGATGACGATGGCGGGAAGCATACCGCAGCGCATCATGCGTATCCGCTGAAAAAAGCCGAATGCACCATTCGGAAAAACCGCATGCCGCCCGTCACGGGGACGTGACGGGCGCACGGGATCAGCGCTCGGCGAGCACCTCCAGCAGCAACCGGGCGGTCGGGGCACTGGAGGCGGGGTTCTGTCCGGTGACCAGTAACCCGTCACGCACCTGGAAGGGAGCGAAGTCGTCGTCGCTGCGCTCGTAACGGGCCCCCTGGGCTTTCAGCGCGTCCTCGAGCAGGTGCGGGACCACCCCGACCAGGCCCACGGCCTCCTCTTCGCTATTGGTGAAGCCGGTGACGCGCCTGCCCTTGACCAGCGGCTCGCCGGCAAGGGTACGGGCCCCAAGCAACACCGTGGGCGCATGGCAGACCGCCGCCACCGGACGGTTCGCCGCCAGGAAGCCCTCGATCAGGCGGCGGGAGTCGGCGTCACCGGTGAGGTCCCACAGCGGGCCATGGCCCCCCGGGTAGAAGACGGCGTCGAAGTCGGCCACCTCGATGTCGCAGAGTTTCCGCGTAGCGGCGAGTCGCGTCTTGGCGTCGCTGTCGGCCTCGAAGCGTCGGGTCTCTTCGGTGAGGGCCCCTTCCGCCAGGGAGTTGGGGTCCACCGGCGGCTGGCCGCCGGCCGGGGAGGCCAGGACGATCTCGGCACCGGCGTCCTTGAACACATAGTAGGGCGCGGCGAATTCCTCGAGCCAGAAGCCGGTGGCATGGCCGGTATCGCCCATGCGGTCGTGGGACGTCAGCACCATCAGGATCTTCATCAGGGCCCTCCTGGGCGGCAATGGATGGATCTCCCGACTAAGGATGGCGGCAGCGGCTGCGAGTTCAAGGCACGAGGCGGTAACGAAGGGTAACACCCCGCCGACGGCGGGGCACGGCGCTCAGATCAGGGCGTCGAGGCCACGGGCCAGGTCGGCGCGGATGTCGTCGAGGGACTCGAGCCCCACCGCCACGCGGATCAGTCCTTCATTGATGCCGGCGGACGCCCTCTGGCCGTCGGAGAGCCGGCCGTGGGTGGTGGTGCCGGGATGGGTGATGGTGGACTTGACGTCGCCCAGGTTGCCGGTGATCGAGAGCAGGCGGGTGGCATCGATCACCGACCAGGCCGCCTCGCGGCCGCCCTTCACCTCGAAGCCCAGCACCGCACCGAACCCCTGCTGCTGGCGGGCGGCGAGTTCATGCTGGGGGTGGCTCGGGAGTCCGCTGTAGTGGACCCGCGTCACCGCCGGATGCGCCTCCAGCCACTCGGCCAGGGCCTGGGCGTGCTCGCAGTGGGCGCGCATGCGCAGGTTCAGGGTCTCGAGCCCCTTGGTGAAGAGCCAGGCGTTGAACGGGCTCAGGCACGGGCCGCAGGTACGCACCACCCCGAACAGTTCCTCGAGTTCCTTGTCTCGCCCCACCACCGCTCCACCGATGGCACGGCCCTGCCCGTCCAGGTACTTGGTGGCGGAGTGGATCACCAGGTCGGCACCGAGCGCCAGCGGCTTCTGCAGTGCCGGGGTCAAAAAGCAGTTGTCGATGGCCAGCAGCGCATCGTGCCGGTGGGCGATCTCGGCCAGCGCCGCGATGTCGACCACCTCGGAGAGCGGGTTGGAGGGCGTCTCGGCGAACAGCAGTTTCGTCGCCGGGGTCATCGCCGCTTCCCAGGCGTCGAGGTTCGACAACTCCACGTAGCGGGTGGTGATGCCGAGCTTGCCGAGGTACTTGTCGAACAGGCTGACCGTCGAGCCGAACAGCGAGCGCGAGGCGACGATCTCGTCGCCGGCCTGCAGCAGCGCCAGGGCAGTGGCCAGTATCGCCGCCATGCCGGAGCTGGTGGCCACGCAGCGCTCGCCGCCTTCCATGGCCGCCAGGCGCTTCTCGAAGGTCCGCACAGTGGGGTTGGTGAAGCGCGAGTAGATGTTGCCCGGTTCCTCGCCACCGAACTTGCGCGCCGCCTCGGCCGCGCTGCCAAAGACGAAGCTCGAGGTCGGGAAGATCGGCTCGCCGTGCTCTTGTTCGTGGGTGCGGACATGGCCGGCGCGAATCGCCAGGGTCTCCAGGTCCCAGTCCGGTGTCTGGTCGTCGTGCATGGTCCGCCCCTCAATCATCGATGTCGTCATCCTGGTTGTGCATCCCCACCAGGGCGTGGTCGCCGGCGCTCTGCTCCTGCTTGGCGGCGTCGTTGCGCGATGCCTCGAGGTCCGAGAGATAGGCCTCGTCGATGTCGCCGGTGACGTAGTTGCCGTCGAACACCGAACAATCGAACGCCTCGAGGTTTGGATTGACTTCGCGACAGGCGACCTTCAGGTCCTCGAGATCCTGATAGAAGATGCGGTCGGCGCCGATCAGCTCGCCCACCTCGGCCTCGCTGCGGCCATGGGCGATCAGCTCGCTGGCCGCCGGCATGTCGATGCCATAGACGTTGGGGTAGCGTACCGGCGGCGCGGCCGAGGCGAAATAGACCTTGTTGGCGCCGGCTTCCCGGGCCATCTGGATGATCTGCTTGCAGGTGGTGCCGCGCACGATGGAGTCGTCCACCAGCAGCACGTTCTTGCCCTTGAACTCGATGTCGATGGCGTTGAGCTTCTGGCGCACCGACTTCTTGCGCTGGGTCTGGCCGGGCATGATGAAGGTCCGCCCGATGTAGCGGTTCTTCATGAAGCCTTCTCGGTAGGTCACCCCCAGGTGCTGGGCGAGCTCAAGGGCCGAGGTGCGCGAGGTGTCGGGAATCGGGATCACCACGTCGATGTCGTGCTCCGGCCACTCGCTCTGGATGCGATCGCCGAGCTTGCGCCCCATCTGCATGCGGGTGCCGTAGACATAGGCGCCGTCGAGGATGGAGTCGGGGCGGGCCAGGTAGACGTGCTCGAAGATGCAGGGTACGAGCCGCGGCCGGTCCGCACACTGCTGGGTATGAATGGTGCCGGACATGTCGACGAAGATCGCCTCGCCCGGGTCCAGGTCGCGGTGCAGTTCGAAGCCACCGACGTCCAGCGCCACCGATTCGGAGGCGATCATCACCTCCTGCCCCTGGCCCTCGTCGCGGGTACCGAACACCACCGGGCGGATGCCATGGGGATCGCGGAAGGCGACCATGCCGACACCGTTGATGATCGCCACCGCGGCGTAGCCCCCCTTGCAACGGCGGTGGACGCGCCGTACCGAGTCGAAGATGTCGCCGGGCTCGAGGTGCAGCCCCTGCTTGCCCAGCTCGTGGGCGAAGACGTTGAGCAGCACCTCGGAGTCTGAGCTGGTATTGATATGACGCAGGTCGGAGGAGAACAGCTCCTGCTTGAGCTGGTCGGAGTTGGTCAGGTTGCCGTTGTGGGCGAGCGTGATGCCGTAGGGCGAATTGACGTAGAAGGGCTGCGACTCCGCCTCGCTGGCGGAACCCGCGGTGGGGTAACGCACATGGCCGATGCCCACGTTGCCCTTGAGGCGCGCCATGTGGCGGGTATGGAAGACGTCCCGCACCAGGCCGTTGCTCTTGCGCAACAGGAAGCGGCCCTCATGCCAGGTCATCATGCCGGCGGCATCCTGTCCGCGATGCTGGAGCACCGTCAGGGCGTCATAGATGCCCTGGTTCACCGCCTGCTTGGCCATCAGGCCCACGATACCGCACATTCCACCTTACCTCGCTTGCCTTGGTTCAGGACGGCCATGCCATTCACCGCCCCGGGATTCACATGTCAGGGGTCGTCGTCGCCTCGCCGGCCCGGTCGGCATCCGGTGCGATGCCGGCCTGGCGACCGTTGCCGGGCAGGGTAATCTCGCGCAGCGACTCCGGCGTCTCGGGAATGTCTCCGTCCCATGCCTCGAGCTGGCTCACCGCCCAGTCGCGCAGTTGCTCGAAGGTCGGGCGCAGTTCGGCATCCTGCCACGCCTCGAGCTGGGCCAGGGGCGTGAGGGTGATCAGGATGGTGCCCAGCACCAGGATCGCCGCACCCTTGGCGGTACCGAAGGCGGCCCCCATCAGCCGGTTGAACAGCCCCATGCCGACCCACTCGATGGCGGCATGCACCATGCGGATGACGATGCCGCACACCAGCACCACGGCGAAGATCACCAGGATGAAGGCCAGCACCAGCCGGGCATCGGGGTTGTCGATCAGACCGGCCAGCAGGTCCGCCACCGGCTCGGCCAGCAGCCGCGCCGCGAACAGGGCGATGATCCAGGCGGCGAGCCCCAGCGCCTCGCGGATCAACCCCCGCAGGAAGCCGGTCAGGGTGGTCACGGCCAGCACGGCGAGGAAGATCCAGTCGATCCAGGTCAACGCCATGCTCACTCCCTCACCCGGACCAGCAGGCCCTGGAGGTTGGCCCTCTCCTTGAGTTCGCCCATGGCCCGCTCCCCGGCTTCCGAGGAGTCATAGGGCCCCACATAGACGGTGGTCAGGTCGTTGTCCCGCGGGCGGCTGAAGACAGTGAACCCCTGCTCCTCCAACTGCGCCTCGAGACGCTCGGCATTGGCCGGTTCGCCGAAGCTGCCCACCTGCACCGCCCACTCGCCGGTGGCAGCCGCCGGCATCGGCGCGGCGTCGGCGCCCTCGGAGCGATCGGCGCTCTCGGCGAGGCGCTGATCCGCGGCCCTGGCCAGCTCGGCGATGGGATCGGCATCCACGACTGGCTCGCGCGGCGGCTCGGCGGCGGGCGGCGCGACCGCCTCCGCCATGACCTCCTCGGAAGGTGCGGCGTCCACCTCCTCGGGCGGCGCCTCGACACCACTGCGTTCGTCGCCCGGGACGGCTGCCTCGCCCTCCCCCGGCTCGCGGGGCGTCACACCCGAAGGCGGCTGGATCTGTCCCAGGCTCGCCGGAGGTTGCGGGTCCGGTACGTCACGGCGCTCGACGTCGACCGGCTGCTCGATGGTCAGCACCGGCTGGGGGCGTTCGCTGCGCGGGGCGGGCTCGTCGAACAGCATGGGGACGAAGATCACCGCCAGGGCGATCAGGATCACTGCTCCGCTGAGGCGTTCTCGCATTCCGTACTTCATGGGGCTCCCTCGATGGCCGTCTCATCCGCTTCAGTCTGCGCCGACGACTGCCACCACGCCAGTACCTCGCCCACGGTGAAGAAGGAACCGCACACCAGCACCCGGTCCTCGGGGGCGAGACGGGCAGCCAGCCAGGAGGCCCCCTCGGCGGGGGACGCGGCGCGGTGCCATACGTCCTCGCCACGGGCGACGAGGCGCTCGGCGAGGTCATCGGCGGTGCGCGCCCGCTCGCCGGCCAGGCCGACCGCCACCCAGGCGTCCACCGCCGGCGCCAGCGCCGTCATCACGCCGTCGGCATCCTTGTCGCCGAGCATGCCGAGCAGGGCGATGGTGCGACCGGCGCAGGGGCGTGCCTGCAGTCGCTCGGCCAGGTAGGTCGCCGCGTGGGGATTGTGTCCCACGTCCAGGCACCACCGCCCCAGCCACTGCATGCGGCCGGGCAGCTCGACCCGGGCCAGGGCCCGGTGGCAGGTGTCGGGGTCGAGGGGCAGGCCGGTAAGCGCCAGGGCCTGCAGGGCCGTCGCGGCGTTGTCCAGCGGCAGGCCGGGGTCGGGCAAGCCGGCAAGCGTCAGGGACTCGCCCGCCCCGCCCTGCCCCGCCCAGGTCCAGCCGTCGGCGTCGCCCTGGCGCCGGAAGGCCTCGCCCAGGACGTACACCGCCGCGCCCAGCTCGCTCGCCACCGCCCTGACGCTCGCCGGCAACGTCATGCTGCCCAGCACCGCGGGACGGCCGGCGCGCAGGATCCCGGCCTTCTCGCGGCCGATGCCCTCCAGGTCGTCGCCGAGGAAGGCGGCATGGTCCCGGGCCACGGTGGTCACCACCGCCACGTCCGGGTCGATCACGTTCACGGCATCGAGCCGCCCACCGAGCCCCACCTCGAGGATCGCCAGATCGGGAGGCCGACGGGCGATGGCATGCAGGGCGCCGAGGGTGCCGACCTCGAAATAGGTCAGGCTCACTGGCTCGCCGTCGAGGCGCGCCTTCTCCACCGCGGCGAAGCCATCGATCAGGGTGGCATCGTCGGCTTCCATTCCGGCCAGGCGCAGGCGCTCGTTGTAGCGCAGCAGGTGGGGGGAGGTGTAGGCGACCGTGGAGAGACCATGGGCCCGGGCCAGCGCCTCGAGCATGGCCACCGTGGAGCCCTTGCCGTTGGTCCCCGCCACGGTGATCACCCGCCCGGCAAGCGGCGCCTCGAGCAGCCCCATGCGGCGCGCGACCTCGGCCACGCGTTCGAGGCCGAGGTCGATGCCCACCGGATGGGCCGCTTCCAGCCGGGCCAGCCAGGCGTCGAGGGAAATGGGCAGGGCCGCGTCACACATGTCGGCAGCGGTCAGCGCGGGCCGTCGGCGCGTTCGTCGCGCCCCGCTTCCTCGCCTTCGACGCCCGCGGCGGGCTCGGGCTCGAGGAGCGTATAGTCGGCGGTGGCCTGAGCCCGCTCGGCGGCATCCACCAGGTCGAGCTCACGGTCCGCCTCGTCGGCCAGGCCGATGGCCGGCTGGTGGGTCAGCTTGCGCAGCACGCTGCCGAGGCGGTCGCGCATCTCGCGACGGTGGACGATCATGTCCACGGTGCCGTGCTCGAGCAGGAACTCGCTGCGCTGGAAGCCTTCGGGGAGCTTCTCGCGCACGGTCTGCTCGATGACCCGGGGCCCGGCGAAGCCGATCAGGGCGTTGGGTTCGGCCACGTTGAGATCGCCGAGCATGGCCAGCGACGCCGATACACCGCCGAACACCGGATCGGTGAGCACCGAGATATAGGGCACACCGGCCTGCTTGAGCTTTTCCAGCGCCGCGGAGGTCTTGGCCATCTGCATCAGCGAGAACAGCGCCTCCTGCATGCGCGCCCCGCCCGAGGCGGAGAAGCAGATCAGCGGAAGGCCCTCGTCCAGGGCCAGGGTGGCGGCGCGCACGAACTTCTCGCCCACCACGCCCCCCATGGAGCCGCCCATGAAGGTGAACTCGAAGGAGACCACCACCACCGGCAGGCCATCGAGGGTGCCCCGCATGGCGATCAACGCATCCTTCTCGCCGGTCTCCTTCTGGGCCGCGGCCAGGCGGTCCCGGTACTTCTTGGAATCGCGGAACTTGAGGCGATCCACCGGCTCCACCTCGGCGGCCAGCTCCTCGCGCCCCTCCTTGTCGAGGAACCAGTCGAGTCGCTTGCGCGCGGTCAGGCGCAGGTGATGGTCGCACTTGGGGCAGACGTTGTGGTGCTTCTCGAGTTCGGGGAGATAGAGCACTGCCTCGCACTTGGGGCACTTGCGCCACAGGCCGTCGGGCACGCTCGCCCGGCGATCCTTGCGCTGGATACGCCCCATGGAGGGCACGATCTTGTCTAGCCAGCTCATGTCAGAAAGGGTTCCGTCATGTGGTCGGCGCCCGGCACCCCGGGCGCGTGAATCGAAGCGTCGACGAAGGCCGCCGTCAGGCGCCGCTCATGGCGTCCAGGGCCTGGCGCATCTCGCCCAGCACCGCCTTGAGTTCGGCGGGAATCGCTTCCGGTGTCTCGGCGTTGGCGGCGATGCGGCTGACCAGGGCCGAGCCGACGATCACCCCGTCGGCGACCCTGCCCACCTCCGCCGCCGAGGCACCGTCACGGATGCCGAAGCCGACGCAGAGCGGCAACCCGGTCATCTCGCGCAGCGGCGCCAGGTGGCTGGCCACGTCCTCGGCATCGAGGATCGCCGAGCCGGTCACGCCCTTCAGCGACACATAGTAGAGATAGCCTTCGCCATGGGCGCATATTGTAGCGGCCCGGGCACTGGAAGTGGTAGGGGCGACGAGGAAGATCGAGGCCAGCCCGCGGGCCTTGAGCACGGGCCCGAACTCCTCGGCCTCCTCCGGCGGCATGTCGACGGTCAGCACGCCGTCGACGCCCGCCGCCGCGGCCTGATCGGCGAAGGCCTCGAGGCCGATGCGCTCCACCGGATTGAGGTAGCCCATCAGCACCACCGGGGTGGCGGCATCGGTCTGGCGGAACTCGCGCACCATCTCGAACAGGTGGGCGAGGCGCACGCCGTGCCTGAGGGCCCGCTCGCAGGCCTTCTGGATCACCGGGCCGTCGGCCATGGGGTCGGAGAAGGGAACGCCCAGCTCGATCACGTCGGCCCCCGCCTCCACCAGGGCGTGCATGAAGCCCACGGTGTATTCGGGCGCCGGGTCGCCGGCGGTGATATAGGGAATCAGCGCGCGGCGCCCCTGCTCCTTGAGCTCGGCGAAGCGTTGGTCGATACGGTTCATGGTATGGGCCGCCATTCAGAGTTCGATGCCGTCGATCTTGGCCACGGTCAGGATATCCTTGTCACCGCGGCCGGAGAGGTTGACCACGATCTGCTGGTCGGGTCGCATGGTGGGTGCCAGCACCTTGGCATGGGCCAGGGCGTGGGCCGACTCCAGCGCCGGCATGATGCCCTCGATCCGGGTCAGCTCGCGAAACGCCTCGAGTACCTCGGCATCGTTGGCGGCCACGTAGTTGACGCGCCCCACGTCCTTCCACAGCGCGTGCTCGGGGCCGACACCGGGATAGTCGAGACCGGCCGAGATCGAGTGGGTGTCGGAGACCTGGCCACCCTCGTCGGACATCAGGTAGGTCCGGTTGCCGTGCAGCACGCCGCGGGGCGCATTGGACGCCAAGGGCGCGGCATGCCGACCGGTCTCGACGCCGTCGCCGCCGGCCTCGACGCCGTACATCGCCACCTCGTCATCCTCGACGAAGGGGTAGAAGAGCCCCATGGCGTTGGAGCCACCGCCGACACAGGCGATCAGCGCATCGGGCAGCTTGCCGAACTCCTCGAAGGACTGGCGGCGCGCCTCGCGGCCGACCACGGCGTTGAAGTCGCGGACCAGCATCGGATAGGGATGTGGCCCCGCCACGGTGCCGATGATGTAGAAGGTGTCGTCGACGTTGGTGACCCAGTCGCGCAGCGCCTCGTTCATGGCGTCCTTGAGGGTGCGCGTGCCGGACGTCACCGGAATGACGTTGGCGCCGAGCAGGCGCATGCGATAGACGTTGAGCTTCTGGCGCTCCACGTCCTCGGCCCCCATGTAGACGTCGCACGACAGGCCCAGGCGTGCCGCCACGGTGGCGGTGGCCACGCCGTGCTGGCCGGCACCGGTCTCGGCGATCACCCGCGGCTTGCCGCTCTTCTTGGCCAGCAGCGCCTGGCCGATGGTGTTGTTCACCTTGTGGGCGCCGGTGTGGTTCAGGTCCTCGCGCTTGAGCCAGATCTGTGCCCCGCCGAGCCGCTTCGACCACCGCTCGGCATGATAGAGCGGCGAAGGACGGCCCACGTAATGGGCCAGGTCGTAGTCGAATTCCGCCTGGAACGCCGGATCGTCGCGCAGACCCAGGTAGGTCTTGGCCAGATCGTCCAGGGCGAAGCTCAGGGTCTCCGAGACGAACCGGCCGCCGTAGGGGCCAAAATGGCCGCGGGCATCCGGCAGTCGGGTCAGGTCACTGAACTTGCTCACGAAAGACACCTCACAGGTCGCCAGAAAGGGGGCTTGTGGTTGAAGGGTGGAACGAATCGGGGAGCGGGCGGATCAGCACGCCGGGCGCGGCTCGTCGCCACGCCGCACGGCCTCGATGAAGGCCGCGATGCGCCCGGCATCCTTGACGCCCGGGGAGGCCTCGACCCCGCCCGAGACGTCGACGGCGAAGGGCCGCACCCGTGCGATCGCCTCGGCCACGTTGTCCGCCGTCAGGCCTCCCGCGAGAATAACAGGTTTTGCCAGGTTTGCGGGGATTCGCGACCAGTCGAAGGTCTCGCCGGTGCCGCCCGGCACCCCGGGGCGGTAGGCGTCAAGCAGCAGCGCCCGGGCGCCGTCATGGGCACCGGCGAGGGCGTGCAGGTCGAGGCCATCGCGCATGCGCAGGGCCTTGATCCAGGGACGCCCGAGCACGGCGCAGAAATCGGGTGACTCGTCGCCATGCAACTGCAGCAGGTCGAGATGCTCGGCACAGCGCCGAATCAGCTCGGGATCCTGGTCGACGAACAGCCCCACTCGGGTGACGAAGGCCGGCACCCGCGCCGCGAGTGCGGCGAGCCGCGCCTCGTCGATGGCCCGCTTGCTGCCCGGCCAGAGCACGAAGCCCAGCGCATCGGCGCCCGCCGCCACGGCGGCATCGACATCCTCGGGACGGGTCAGGCCGCAGAGCTTGACGCGAGTGCGGGACGGGGCGACACGAGGTTCGGTCATGGCTCGCCCTCCTCGAGCGGACTCTCCACCGACGCGGCCACGGGCACCGGCCGGCCGCGGCGGAATTCGACCATGGGGCAGTCGGGCAACTCGCGCTCGCCGGTCCACTCGCCGAGGAAGGCCAGCAGATTGGGCCCCAACGGCTCCCGCGGCAACCCCCAGGCCTCGTCGTAGAGCGAATCGACGAAGTGCAGGCCGCAGGCCGGTGCGGTGACGTCGGCCAGGGTGCGATCCCTGAGCGCCATCAGCCGTGCCAGGTAGTCGGTACCCTGCTCGCCCCGCCCCACGGTGACCAGGGCGCCGACGATGTTGCGGATCATGTGATGCAGGAAGGCATTGCCCTGGACGTCGATCACCACCAGCGGACCGTGGCGGTGCACCTCGATGAAGTGCAGGTGCCGCCAGGCGGTCTTCGACTGGCAGCCGGCGGCGCGGAAGCTCGAGAAGTCGTGCTCCCCCACCAGGGCCTGGGCGGCCAGGTGCATGGCGTCGGCATCCAGGGGATCGCGACACCAGGTGGCGTTGGCCCGTTCGAGTACCGGCCGGCTCGGCTGGTTGAGGATCACGTAGCGGTAGCGCCGCGCCAATGCCTTGAAGCGGGCGTGAAAGTCGTCGGGCACCACCTTCACCCAGCGCACCGCGATATCCCGTGGCAGGTTGGCATTTACGCCGAAGACCCAGGCCTTCTCGGAACGCGATGCGGGAGGGTCGAAGTGGACGATCTGGCGGGTGGCGTGCACACCGGAATCGGTGCGCCCGCTGGCATGCACCGTCACCGGATGGCTCGCCACCCTGGCCAGCGCCGTCTCCAGCTCGCCCTGCACCGAGGCGGCATGCTTGAGGCGCTGCCAGCCACAGTAGGCGCTGCCGTCATATTCCACCCCCATGACCAGGCGGCCAGTGAGGGGGTGGCGATCGTCGAGGAGTCGGAACAGGGTCATGCGGCCTTCAGAGGTCGTGACGGGTGATCAAGGCCCGGGCCTCCTCCCGAACCGACGGGTCGTCGGCACCCTCGGCCAGCCTGTGCAGCAGGGGCCGGGCCCGTTCGACCTCGCCTTCGTCCAGTAGACGGCGGGCCTCGGCCAGGGTTGACGCGGAGGAGGCGCCAGCGGAAAGCCATTCATTATCCCGATCCAGCGGCGGAAATGCCACCTCTTCGACCTCCCAGTCGTCTGCCCCCCCGGCAGGGCCGTGGTCATCGTCCCCGGGCGCTTTCGACTCCGCCGGGCTGAACTCCACGCTCGGCTGCATCGGCGTCTCCCCCCGCGGCGCCGGGCTCGGATCCAGGGTGGGCGGCCGGTAATCGATGATGTTGCGCCCGGCCTCATCGGCCCGACGAGAGGGCGGCGGTGCGGACGGCGACCGGGGGGCAGGCGGCGGCTCGTCTTCCCTCGCCTCGGGGCGCGGGGCGTCCGGCGAGGCCCGAACTGGCCGGACATCGCCTTCGGGCTCGGGCTCCGACACGGGCTCTGACTCCGACTCCGACTCCGACTCTGACTCGGGCCGACGGTAGCGGGCGGCAGGATCCCCGCCCCTTTCCGGCTCGGGGGCGTCGTCAGCGACTCGCTCCGCGGGCTCCCCACCAGGCTCGGATGCCGCAGGGGACGGCTCCTCGTCGGCCTCGTCGAAACGCCGCGGCGGCAACTCCGCCGGCGCGGCAAAGACGGCGCGTTCGCCCCCCGCCGGTGTCGCCGAGGCGTCCGACGGTGCCGGGCGACGCTTCATCAGTTCCTCCACCTCGGCCAGCACCAGCGGATCGCCACCGGCCCGCAGCCGCTCCGCCTCGCGCTCGGCACTGCCGTGGCTGCCCTGCTCCAGATGGACCATCAACAGCTTCAGCCGCAGGTCGTCGCGTTCCGGCTCACGCTCCAGGCCGGCCTCGAGCAGTTCACGTGCCTGGTCGTAGCGGCCATAGGCGATGAAGATATCGGCCTCGTTGATCGCCTCGGCCTGGGGCATGGAGGCCCGCACCGGCGCGGCCTCGCCCGTGCCGGCCACCACGGGCCCCACTGCGGAGCCGGCCACGCTGCTCCCCCCCGGCGCCACCGCCTGTACTTGTGCGAAGGTGGATGCCGTCTCGTCCCGGCGCTGCCGGCGCCGCACCAGGGCCCATAGCGCCAGCAGGGCGGCAAGCGCGATGCCGCCCAGCATCGGGATACGGTCCTGTCTTCCCTGGTAGAAGGCGCCCCACCATGGCGACTCCGCCGTCGACTCACGCCCATCCCCCCCCGGCGGGACCACCCCACCCGTCCCGGGGCCGTCGACACCCTGGCCTCCGGCACTCAGGGCGGCCAACTGGTCGCGCAGCGCCTCCAGCTCCTCACGCATCCCGATGAGCTCGCCCTGCAGCTCATCCCGCTCTCTGCGCACCGCCTCCAGGGCCTGCCGATTCTCGAGCCAGCGAGCCTCGAGGCGAAGCAGGCGATCGTCGCTGGTCAGGTCGCCATCGCCGTGGAGGGCCTGGAGCACCATCGGGTCGATCACGACCCGTTCGCCGGTGGCCGTCGCGACGCCCTCGCCGCCTTCCCCCTCCTCCGCGATGCCGACGGCCAGGGCCCCCTCGGCAGCCGCCTCGGCATCGGTGAGTAACGTCAGGCGCGGCGCCTCCTCCCCGTCGGCCGCCCGGGGGCCCTCGACGGACTCGCCCTCCTCGCCTTCCGTCGCTGCCGGAGAGGGTGTCTCGTCGGCACCGATCGCCGCGACCGCGGTTTGCGGCGCGACCTCCTCGCTGCCACCGAGCGGCACACGGGTGGGCGCTCCGCTACCACGGTTGGCCCAGGCCTGGTTCATGGCCTGGACGACGCGCTCGGCCTCACCGGACGATCGAGCGGCGATGGCGTCCCGCCCCGGCACCACCAACGTGAAGCCGGCACGCATGGCGTTGATGTTGCCCGAGGGAAACACCTCGGGGTTGGCTTCCACCAGTGCCACCATCATCTGGTTCATGCTGATGCCGCTGTCCGGCCGCAGCCGCCCGGCCACCGCCCAGAGGGTATCGCCACCGCGTACCCAGGCCGGATCGCCGCTTCCGCCCTGGGCCGACGGGCGGACGACGGGGCGCGGCGTCCCCGATGGCTCTTGGCCCGGTGGCGTGGCGGCGGCGGTCGCCGTGGCGCGCGCGGGCGCCCCGATCAGTGCCGGCATCTGGTCGTAGTCGGGTGGGTCGAGCAGCAGGGTCACCTCCCGCAGCTGCCGGCCGCCGGGCCAATCGAAGCGCAACAGCAGGTCGAGCCAGGGCTCCCGCACGGGATGCTCGGTGGTCAGATCCAGCACCAGCCGGCCCTCGCGCTGCTCGACGGCCAGCCGCACGCTTGCCGCCAACGGGGTCCGGACCAGGCCGGCGGCCGAAAAGGCACGATCACCGGCCACCGATACGTTGAGCAGGCCCGACGACATCCCGTCGGTATCCGTCAGGGGGATGCTGGCACGCAACGGGGCATTGAGTGTCGAGCGTACGTCGGCCTCGCCCAGCCCCAGTGCCAGCGCCAGGGGGCTGGCAGCAGAGAGCGAAAGCAGCATGGCGAGAGTCAGCTTGCGTTTCATGGTGTTCCCTTGCCTCTCCCGGCATCATCGCCGCTGGGTCGATGGGAAGCCGGTGAAATGATTAGTTTCGTTATGATCTTTATGTATCACAAACCTGCACCGGCGCGCCTGTCGGGGATCATGATTGATGCCCTGCCTTTCAACGTAAGCCAGGACCAGGCGTTCTCGCGAATCCGGCGCTCGTGCAAAAGAAGGGGGCGCCTCCCGAAGGAGGCGCCCCCGCCCGATGCTGTCGCCCGCGATCACTGCTCGCGCAGGATTCTCAGCATCCGCTTGAGGGGTTCGGCCGCCCCCCACAGCAGCTGGTCGCCGGCGCTGAAGGCGGAGAGGTACTCGCCGCCCATGGCCAGCTTGCGCAGCCGGCCCACCGGCACGGTCAGGGTTCCGGTGATGGCCGCCGGCGTCAGGTCGCGGATGGTCGCTTCCTTGTCGTTGGGGACCACCTTGACCCAGTCGTTGTGCTTGGCGATGCGCTCCTCGATCTCGTCGATCGGCACGTCACGCTTGAGCTTGATGGTAAAGGCCTGGCTGTGGGAACGCATGGCGCCGATGCGTACGCAGAGCCCATCGATGGGGATCGGGCTGTCCTGGAGGCCGAGGATCTTGTTGGTCTCCACGGTACCCTTCCACTCCTCCTTGCTCTGGCCATTGTCGCGCTTGACGTCGATCCAGGGCAGCAGGCTGCCGGCCAGCGGCGCGCCGAAGTTGTCGGTGGGGAAGTCGCCCGACCGCATCGCCGCGGTGACCTTGCGATCGATGTCGAGGATCGCGCTGGAGGGGGCGGCCAGCTCGGCGGCCGCACTGTCACGCAGCGCCCCCATCTGGTTGAGCAGCTCGCGCATGTGCTTGGCGCCGGAGCCGGAGGCCGCCTGGTAGGTCATGGAGGTCATCCACTCGATCAGGTCGGCCTCGAACAGGCCGCCGAGGCCCATCAGCATCAGGCTGACGGTGCAGTTGCCGCCGACGAAGGTCTTCGCTCCCCTGGCCAGCTGGGCATCGATGACGCGACGGTTGACCGGATCGAGGATGATGGTCGCCTCGTCCTCCATGCGCAGGGTGCTGGCGGCATCGATCCAGTAGCCTTTCCAGCCGTTGCCGCGCAGGTCGGCGTAGACCTCCTTGGTGTAGTCGCCGCCCTGGCAGGTGATCACCACGTCCAGGGCCTTGAGGGCCTCGAGATCGAAGGCGTCCTTCAGCGGAGGCACGTCGACACCGACGTCGGGGCCGGCCTGGCCGACCTGGGAGGTGGTGAAGAAGACCGGCTCGATGCCATTGAAATCCCCGTCTTCCACCATGCGCTGCATGAGCACCGAGCCCACCATGCCACGCCAACCGACGAAACCGACTTTCAACATGTGAAGTCCTCCCGAAATTGAATGTGGCCTGTATTATACAGGAACCGGCCCCGCCTCGCAGGCGGGTCCGAGAACGGCAATTCGGCCTGGGTATGTCCTATAGTGCCTCGAAGGCCGCCAGCACGGCATCGCCCATCTCCACGGTGGAAACGGTGCGCCTGCCCTCGGAGGCAATATCCGCGGTTCGCAGGCCGTCGTCCAGCACCTTGCCCACCGCCGCCTCGATGTGCTCGGCGAGCGCCGGCTCGTTCAGCGAATAGCGCAGCATCATCGCCACCGAGAGGATGGTCGCCAGCGGGTTGGCGACGTTCTGGCCGGCGATGTCCGGGGCGCTGCCGTGACAGGGCTCGTACATGCCCTGACGGCTCTCGTTGAGCGACGCCGAGGGCAGCATGCCGATGGAGCCGGTCAACATCGCCGCCGCATCCGACAGGATATCGCCGAACATGTTGCCGGTGACGATCACGTCGAACTGCTTGGGCGCCCGTACCAGCTGCATGGCGGCGTTGTCGACGTACATGTGCGAGAGCTCGACGTCGGGATATTCCGGCGCCAGGCGCTCCATCACCTCGCGCCACAGGATGGTCACCTCGAGCACGTTGGCCTTGTCGACGCTGCACAGTTTCTTGCCGCGCTTGCGGGCCATCTCGAAGGCCACGCGACCGATACGCTCGATCTCGGACTCGGAGTAGACATAGGTGTTGAAACCCACCCGCTCGCCGTCGCGCTCCTCGATGCCACGGGGCTGGCCGAAGTAGATACCGCCGGTGAGTTCGCGCACGATCATGATGTCGAGCCCCGACACCACCTCGGGCTTGAGGCTCGACGCCTCGGCGAGCTGCGGGTAGAGGATCGCCGGGCGCAGGTTGCCGAACAGGCCGAGATGCTTGCGCAGGCCGAGCAGGCCCTTCTCGGGGCGCTTGGCCAGGTCCTCGATGGCGTCCCACTTCGGGCCGCCCACGGCACCCAGCAGGATGGCGTCGGCGGCCCTGGCCTTGTCCAGGGTCGGTGCGGGCAGCGGCTCGCCGTGTTCGTCGTAGGCGGCACCGCCCACCAGGGCCTCCTCCACTTCGACGTCGAGGCCTCGGGCCTGGCAGGCGGCCAGCACACGGCTGGCCTGGGCGGTGATCTCGGGACCGATGCCGTCGCCCGGGAGAACGAGAATCTTGCGGCTCATGATGCCTCTCTCTGGTTGTCACGGAACAGCCAGGGGCGCGCCTGGCGGTGCTGCTGCTCGAAGGCGCGGATGGCATCCTCGTCCTTCAGGGTCAGGCCGATGTCGTCGAGCCCCTCGAGCAGGCAGTGCTTGCGGAAGGCATCGACCTCGAACTCGAGGATCTCGCCGGTCGGCGTGATGACCCGCTGGTTCTCGAGATCCACCTCGAGCCGATAACCCTCGCTGGCCTCGGCCTCCTTGAACAGGCGATCCACCGTCTCCTCGGGGAGGGTGATCAGCAGGATGCCGTTCTTGAAGGCGTTGTTGTAGAAGATGTCGGCGAAGCTCGGGGCGATCACCACCCGGAAGCCGAAGTCCTCCAGCGCCCAGGGCGCGTGCTCCCGCGAGCTGCCGCAGCCGAAGTTGCGCCGGGCCAGGAGCACGCTCGCCCCCTGATAGCGCGGCTGGTTGAGCACGAAGTCGGGATTCAGCGGGCGCTTCGAGCAATCCTGGCCGGGCTGACCCTCGTCGAGATAGCGCAGCTCGTCGAACAGGTTGACGCCGAAGCCGGTGCGCTTGATCGACTTCAGGAACTGCTTGGGAATGATCAGGTCGGTGTCGACGTTGGCGCGGTCGAGCGGCGCGACGAGGCCTTCGAGGCGTTCGAACTTCTGCATGGCTCAGGCCTCCTGAACGGACGGTTGGGAGTCGTCGATGCTGCGCACATCGACGAAGTGGCCGGCGATCGCCGCCGCCGCGGCCATGGCGGGGCTGACCAGGTGGGTGCGCCCACCGTAGCCCTGGCGCCCCTCGAAGTTGCGGTTCGAGGTGGAGGCACAGTGCTCGCCGGCGCCGAGCTTGTCGGCGTTCATCGCCAGACACATGGAACAGCCGGGCTCGCGCCACTCGAACCCCGCCTCGACGAAGATCCGGTCGAGCCCCTCGGCCTCGGCCTGGCGCTTCACCAGGCCGGAGCCCGGCACCACCATGGCGAGCTTGATGCTGTCGGCCACCTTCTTGCCCCGGGCCACCCTGGCCGCCTCGCGCAGATCCTCGATGCGCGAATTGGTACAGGAGCCGATGAACACCTTGTCGAGGCGAATGTCGGTGATCTTCTGCTTCGGCGCGAGCCCCATGTACTCAAGTGCTCGCACATAGCCGCGCTGCACGGTCTCGTCCGCCTGGGCCGCCGGATCGGGCACCTCGCCGGAGACGCCGGTGACCATCTCGGGGCTGGTGCCCCAGCTGACCTGCGGCTCGATCGCCGCGGCGTCGAGCGTCACCACCTTGTCGAAGGCGGCGGCGTCATCGGAGACCAGGTGGCGCCAGTCGGCCACGGCGGCGTCCCACTGCTGGTCGGTCGGGGCAAAGGGGCGTCCGCGCAGGTACTCGATGGTGGTGTCGTCGACGCCGATCAGGCCCACCCGGGCACCGGCTTCAATGGCCATGTTGCACACCGTCATGCGGCCTTCCATGGAGAGGTCGCGGATGGCGCTGCCGGCGAACTCGATGGCATAGCCGGTGCCGCCCGCAGTGCCGATGCGACCGATGATCGCCAGCACGATGTCCTTGGCGGTGACGCCGGTACCGAGCTTGCCCTCCACCCGTACCTGCATGTTCTTCATCTTCTGGGCCAGCAGGCACTGGGTGGCCAGCACGTGCTCTACCTCGGAGGTGCCGATACCGTGGGCGAGCGCGGCGAAGGCGCCATGGGTGGCGGTGTGGGAGTCGCCACACACCACGGTCATGCCCGGCAGCGTGGCGCCCTGCTCGGGGCCCACGACATGCACGATGCCCTGGCGCGCGTCGTTGATGCGGAACTCCTCGATCCCGAAGGCCTCGCAGTTGTCGTCCAGGGTCTGCACCTGGATCAGCGATACCGGATCCTTGATCCCGGCATTGCCTTCGGCGCGCTCGATCACCGTGGTCGGCACGTTGTGGTCAGGGGTCGCCAGGTTGGCATCGAGGCGCCACGGCTTGCGACCGGCCAGGCGCAGGCCCTCGAAGGCCTGGGGCGAGGTCACCTCGTGCAGCAACTGTCGATCGATGTAAATCAATGCGGTACCGTCGTCGCGCTCCTTGACGAGGTGCTGCGACCACAGCTTGTCGTAGAGTGTCTGGCCTGCCATGTCGTTCTCCCGGGCCTTCGGCCCTGTGCTCGTTCGGTCTCTCGTTGCCGTTTCTTTCCGCGGCTTTTCCGGCGCCGCTCGGGTCCCTATGGGGTCAGACCCCGGCGGTGTCGTGTTCGCTCGAAACCTGCATCATGGCAGGCTTTGTGACTCGGCTGGGGTCTGACCCCACAGGGGCAGCCTCAGCGCGTGCTCGGCGCCATGCATGCAGTGTCCTGCGGCTCGCCCATAAAAGCAATTCATGTTATTTATTCATTGGATTCCACAAAGGAATAGGAAGCGAACCGGTGGATACGCAAAGCCTTCAGGCCTTTCTCGCGGTGGCCGACAGCGGCAGCTTTTCCCGCGCCGCCGAACAGCTCCACCTCACCCAGCCGGCGGTGAGCAAGCGCATCGCCGTGCTCGAGGGGCAGATCGATGCCCGGCTGTTCGACCGCATCGGCCGGCGCGTCACCCTCACCGAGGCCGGCCGGCTCCTGCTGCCCCGGGCGCGGCAGATCCTGGTGATGGTGGACGACAGCCGTCGGGCGCTGGGCAACCTCGCCGGTGACGTGGGCGGCAGCCTGACGCTCGCCACCAGTCACCATATCGGCCTGCACCGCCTGCCGCCACTGCTCAAGGCCTATACCGGCCGCCACCCCGGGGTGCGCCTGGACCTGCACTTCCTGGATTCCGAACAAGCCTACCAGGGCGTGCTGGACGGCGAACTGGAGATCGCCGTGGTGACCCTGGCCCCCCACCCCGACGAGCATCTGGAGGTGGTGCCGATCTGGATCGACCGGCTCTGCTTCGTCTGTGCCCCCGACCACCCCCTGGTCGACCATGAACGACTGACGCTCCACGAACTGTGCGAGTTCGATGCGGTACTGCCCGGGGCGCTGACCTTCACCCGCACCCTGATCGAGGCGCGCTTCGCCGCCGCCGGCCTGACCCTGCCCGTGGCGCTCTCCACCAACTACCTCGAGACCCTGAGGATGATGAGCGCCATCGGCCTGGGCTGGAGCCTGCTGCCCGAGGGCCTGGTGACCAGCGAGCTACGGGTGCTGGCGGTCGACCATCCGCCCATCCACCGTCCCCTGGGCTACCTGGTGCACCGGAGCCGCACCCTCTCCAACGCCGCGCGGGCCATGCTCGACGAGCTGGAGGCCGCCCGCGAACCCGGCGCCAGGGAGTGGCGGGAGACCCGATGAATTGTTTAGTCTGCTCAGAATATCTTCCGGAGTTCCCGCCACCGTGACCGACAGTGCCACCCCGCCCCTGCTCCGCCATGCCCTCGCCGGCTACCTGATCCTCGTCGGCCTGGTGCTGCAGGTGCTGCGCTTCGCCGGGGTGCCGCTCCTGCCGCAACTGGTGAGCTACGGGTTCTGGCTGGCGGTACTGCTGCTGTGGCCCGAGCTGCCTCGGCGCACCCGCCGCCAGGCCGGTGCCCTGGCCGGCCTCGGGCTGGGGCTGCTGGTCGTGGCGCAGTGGCGGTATGGCGCGGACGTCCCCTGGCCGCGCATGCTCGACGGCAACAGCTACGTGGTGGCGATGCTGGTGGGGGTGAGCTTCATCGGGCTGATCGGCAACCGCCGCGGCGACGCCCGCCCGCTGGGCCACCCGGTGACCGGCAGGCGCGGCATCGCCGGCACCTGGCTGGGGGTGCACCTGCTCGGGGCGATCCTCAACCTCTCCACGGTCTTCATGATCGGCGACCGGCTGCAGCGCAACGGTCCGCTGACCATGCCCCAGTTGCTCGCCCTCAACCGGGGGCTATCGAGCGCGGCGCTCTGGTCGCCGTTCTTCGCCTCCATGGGGGTGGTGATGACTCTGGCGCCCGAGATGCGCTTCTCGACCGTGGTCGCCATCGGACTGCCCCTGGCGCTCTGCGCCGGACTGCTCAGCCTGGCGGACCTGTCGCGTCGCTTCGATCTCACGGAAACCGCAGGCTTCTCGCTGTCGCCGCCGAGCCTGCTGATGCCGGCGTCGCTGGCCGCGCTGGTGATGCTCTTCCACTACGGGCTGACGCCGGGCCTGAGCATCGTCAGCATCATCACTTTCCTGCTGCCGGCCGTAGCACTCGCCGCCAATCTGCCCCGGGGGCCACGCTGGACGCTGCGACGGGTACGCCTGCACACCCTGGACCGGCTGCCGGCGATGCGCGGCGAGATCTCGCTGTTCCTCTGTGCCGGGCTGCTGACCCAGGGGCTCTCGATCTGCATCGCCGCCGCCACCGGCAGCGAATGGACGCTCTTCGACCACTTCGGCCCCCTCGAGGCGGTGGCGAGCTTCCTGGCCATCGTCGCCAGCGCGGTCCTCGGCCTGCACCCCATCATCGGCGTCTCGGTACTCGCCTCGATGCTGGAACTCGACGCCGGCCGTCAGACCCTGTTCGCCTTCGTGGCCCTGGCCTCCTGGGCGGTGGGTACCAGCGTGGGCCCCCTGTCGGGCATCAACCTCTCCCTGCAGGGACGCTACGGCGTCAGCGGGACGCGAATGATGCGCCAGAACCTCGGCTATGCGGCGGTGATGACCACTCTCGTGGTCGTCGCCATCCTGGGGCTGGATGCCTGGCTGTAGGCGGGCGCGGAATCACGCCAACGGCGCACGCGCGAAATAGCGGTGCCCGCACTGGTGGCAGGGCTCGATGCGCGCCACCCCCTCCAGGTTGACCACCGCACCACAGTGTACGCAAGCCATGCGTCCGGGGGCCGCCATCTCGCCTACGCAGTAGTCGGCGCGGGCGGCCTCCAGGTTTTCCTCGAACTGCTCGCGCTCGACGACGCTGCGGTCGGCGATGGAGAGCAGCGACTCCACCACCTTGCGCGACAGCATGGAGAGATCGATGCCCAGCCAGGTCGCCACGCTCTCGCCACCGGCCCCCAGGTAGCGACGCATCTCCTTGAGGTCGCGCTCGACCCAGGCACGCAGCAGCGACAGCTCGTCCTTGGTGAACTCCTCCAGCTCGGCTTCGAACTCCACCGCGTCGTCGAGCTCCTGCTGCAGGTTTTCCCAGGTCAGCTCATGGGCGCCCTCCTTGAGGCGGTCCAGCATGCGCTCGTAGCCTTCGCGCAGGCGGCGGTCGTGACGGGGATCCTTCTGCTCGCTCATGATCTGCTCCTTCCGTTCTCGAGGCGACGGGCCCGGGCATAGCCGGGCGCTGCCGTGCTGGGGTATCCTTGCCTACCATTTAGACGACATCCTGCCGGCAGTTCAATGTCTTGACGCATCCTGGCGCCGAGCCCATGACACCGGACAATGCCCATTGACCCGCGCAGCGCCCGCGAGCGGTGCGCCTGACTTGCAAGGTACCCGTAGACAGCGATGGATGCACAGTACAAGCCCTTCGAGATCGAGCGCGACGCCCAGCACTTCTGGGACAGGAACCAGTGCTTCAAGGCGGTGGAGGATGCCCGCCGCGAGAAGTTCTACTGCCTGTCGATGTTTCCCTACCCCAGCGGCAAGCTGCACATGGGGCACGTGCGCAACTACACCATCGGTGACGTGATCTCGCGCTTCCAGCGCATGCAAGGCAGGAACGTCATGCAGCCCATGGGCTGGGATGCCTTCGGCATGCCCGCCGAGAACGCCGCGATCCAGAACCGGGTGCCACCGGCCAAGTGGACCTACGACAACATCGACTACATGCGCCGCCAGTTGAAGGCGCTGGGCTTCGCCTACGACTGGAGCCGCGAGTTCGCGACCTGCGACAGCGACTACTACCGCTGGGAACAGTGGTTCTTCACCAAGCTGCTCGAGAAGGGCCTGGTCTACAAGAAGATGTCCACCGTCAACTGGGACCCGGTCGACCAGACCGTGCTGGCCAACGAACAGGTGATCGACGGCTGTGGCTGGCGCTCCGGCGCGCCGGTGGAGCGCAAGGAGATCCCGCTGTGGTTCCTCAAGATTACCGACTACGCCGAGGAGCTGCTGGCCGATCTCGACAAGGTGGAGTGGCCCGAGCAGGTCAAGACCATGCAGCGCAACTGGATCGGCAAGTCCAGGGGCGTCGAGCTCACTTTTGATATCAAGACCGCTGAAGGCTCCGAGTTCAAGGGCAGCGCCGCCGAGCCGCTCTCGGTCTACACCACCCGCCCCGACACGCTGCTGGGGGTGACCTACGTGGCCGTGGCCGCCGGCCACCCGCTGGCGAAGGCGGCCGCCGAGGGCAACGCCGAGCTCACGGCCTTCCTCGAGGAGTGCTCCCACGGCGGCACCTCGGAAGCCGAGCTCGCCACCATGGAGAAGAAGGGCATGCCCACCGGTCATGTGGCGGTGCATCCCCTCACCGGCCGCGAGGTCCCGATCTTCGTGGCCAACTTCGTGCTCATGGAGTACGGCACCGGTGCGGTGATGGCGGTACCCGGCCATGACCAGCGCGACTGGGAATTCGCCACCCGCTACGGCCTGCCCATCGAGGCGGTGATCGCCGACGAGAGCGGCCAGGCGCCGGACCTCGGCGAGGGCGCCTACGTGGACTACGGCCCCCTGATCAACTCCGGCGAGTTCGACGGCCTCGACTTCCAGGCCGCCTTCGAGGCCATCGCCGCCAAGCTCGAGTCGCTCGGTCGCGGCGAGGTGAAGACCAACTTTCGCCTGCGCGACTGGGGCGTGGCGCGCCAGCGCTACTGGGGCGCGCCGATCCCGGTCAAGTACGGCCCGGAAGGCCAGACCGTGCCGCTCACCGACGACGAATTGCCCGTCGCGCTGCCCATGGAGGTCACCGTCGACGCCTCCGGTTCGCCGCTGAAGAAGATGCCGGAATTCTCGGAACTTGGCGACGGCTGGGTGCGCGAGACCGACACCTTCGACACCTTCATGGAGTCCTCCTGGTACTACGCGCGCTTCTGCTGCGCCGACAACCCGGAGGCGATGCTCGACGAGCGCGCCAACTACTGGCTGCCGGTGGACCTCTACATCGGCGGCATCGAGCACGCCATCCTCCACCTGCTTTACGCGCGCTTCTTCCACAAGCTGATGCGCGATTTCGGCCTGGTCGATTCCGACGAGCCCTTCCAGCAACTGCTGACCCAGGGCATGGTGATCGCCGAGACCTTCTATCGCACCACCGAGAACGGCGGCAAGGAGTGGTTCAACCCCGCCGACGTCGAGGTCCGGCGCGACGACAAGGGCCGCCCGATCAGCGCCGTCCTGATCGCTGACGGCCAGCCGGTGGAGATGGGCGGCATCGAGAAGATGTCCAAGTCGAAGAACAACGGGGTCGACCCCCAGGCGATGATCGACCGCTTTGGCGCCGACACCGTGCGCCTGTTCATGATGTTCGCCGCCCCGCCCGAACAATCGCTCGAGTGGTCCGACTCCGGCGTCGAGGGCGCCAACCGCTTCCTCAAGCGACTGTGGCGCCTGGTCGGCGAACACCTCGACGCCGGCAGCCCCGGCACGCTCGATGTCAATGCCCTGAGCGACGCCCAGCGCGAACTGCGGCGCAAGACCCACGAGACCATCAGGAAGGCGAGCGACGACATCGGCCGGCGGACCACCTTCAATACCGCCATCGCCGCGGTGATGGAGCTCACCAACGCCCTGGCTCGCTTCGACGACACCAGCCCCCAGGGCCTGGCCGTGGCCCGCGAGGCCGTGGAGGCCTGCGTGCTGCTGCTGGCGCCGATCACCCCCCACGCCTGCCACGCCCTGTGGCGCGAGCTCGGCCATGACGAGCCGGCCATCGACGCCGCCTGGCCGGTGCTCGACGAGTCGGCCCTGGCCCGCGACAGCATCGAGCTGGTGGTGCAGGTCAACGGCAAGCTGCGCGCCCGCATCGAGGTGGCCGCGAACGCCGACAAGGCCGCCATCGAGGCCCTGGCACTCGCCGCCGAGAACGTGCAGCGCCATACCGAGGGCAAGACGATCCGCAAGGTGATCGTGGTGCCCGGCAAGCTGGTCAATATCGTCGTCGGCTGATGCCCATCACGGCAAGGAGAGCTCGCATGCAGCGCCGAACCCTTCTACACCTCGGACTGGCCGTCGGTGCCTCCCTGGCGCTGGCCGGTTGCGGCTTTCGCCTGCGCGGCCTGGGCACCCCCGAGGCTGTGCTCCCCGAGCTCGCGCTCGCCGGGCCCGAGAGCGACTTCTCGCGGCTGACCGCCGAACGCCTCGAGTCCGCCGGCACGCGGATCCATGCCGGCGCTCCCCTGGTCCTCAACCTGGGCGACGAGGCCATCCGTGAACGGCGCCTGAGCGTGCTCGAGAGTGGCCCCCGCGAAGTGGAGCTGGAGCTGTCGGTGCCCTTCTCGGTGCAGCGCCGCAGCGACGGCGCCTATCTGCTCGACCAGCAGCGGCTCGAAGTCAGTACCCGCGTCACGGTAAGCGACGACGATCTGCTGTCCCAGGATGACATCCTCGAGGAGACCCGCGAACAGCTTCGCCGGGAAGCGGTCGACCGTCTCCTCGACCGGCTCCGGGCGGTGGCCGACGCATGACGGGACGGATCCAGGAGCGCTCGTGAAGATCTATGCCGACAAGCTGCCCGAGGCGCTGACGAAGAAGCTGCCACCAGTGGTGATCGTCGCCGGCGACGAACCCCTGCAGCACATGGAAGCGTGCGACACCGTTCGTCAGGCTGCCCGGCAGGCGGGTATCGAGGAGCGGGAGATCCTGCCCGTGGAGGCCAACTTCGCCTGGGGACGGCTGCGGGAGGCGTCCGCCAGCCTGTCGCTGTTCGCCTCGCGCAAGCTGATCGAACTTCGCCTGGCCGGCAACAACCTGGGGCAGGAGGGCAGCAAGGCGCTGAAGGAGTACGCCGACGACCTCGGACACAGCGACAACGTGTTGTTGATCGCCATGGGCAAGCTCGATTTCCGCCAGCAGAAGAGCGCCTGGTTCCAGGCCCTCGACAAGGCGGGCCTGTTCGTGCCGGTGTGGCCGGTGGATGCCTCCAGGCTGGGTTTCTGGCTGCGCGACCGGGCAGAACGCCATGGGCTCACCCTCGAGCTGGATGCCGCCCGGCTGCTCGGTGAACGCACCGAAGGCAACCTGCTGGCCGCCGACCAGGAGCTGCAGAAGCTGGCCCTGCTGGCGCCCCCCGGCGCGCGCATCTCGCCCCGGGAGATCGCCGGCGGGGTGGAGGACAGCGCCCGCTACGATGTCTTCACCCTGGTCGATGCCTGCCTCAAGGGCGAGAGAGCGCGGGTCTCCCGCATCATGGCCGGCCTACGCGGCGAGGGGGTGGAGCCCCCCATCGTGCTCTGGGCCCTGACCCGCGAACTGCGCACCCTGCTCTCCCTGCACCAGCATCTGGACCAGGGACAGAGCTTCGAACACGCCTGCAAGTCGCAGAAGCCGGTGATCTTCGACAAGCGTCGGCCGGCCTACCAGCAGGCTCTGGGCCGGCTGCCGAGGAAGCGCCTGCACAAGCTGCTGTTGTTCGCCCAGCGCCTCGACCTCGCCATCAAGGGGGCCTCGCCACTGCCGGTCGAGGACGGCCTGCATGACCTCGCCCTGACCCTCGCCGGGGGGCGCGGGCTGCTCGCCGAACTGCCCTCCTCCTACCGTATCGCCTGACGATTCACTTGACGGCATCATGCCCGGCCGCTCCCCGTTGATGCCAAGGGCATGAAACTTCAAGCCATTTTTGCCTATACTGGTAGCGCATCGCTGAAGCACGTCTCGACCGCTGCCTCGCCTGGACGCGACGCGTGGATCATCAAGGAGCCGGAAGCCAAACCCAAGAAGAAGGAACACCACGATGATGAAGAAGATCTGCCGTTACCTCAGCCCCCTGCTCATCGCCGCCCTGGTGTTGGGCAGTCTCCCTGTCGCCGCGGCCCCTCACGCCACGCCGGGCAGTGACCTGATCACCACCGAGGCGGCCCTGAATGCCGAACGAGGCCAGACCGACCGCGAGCGAATCCACGAGATCCTCGCCCGTGACGACGTCCAGCAACAGCTCGTCGCCCAGGGCGTGGATCTCGCGGAAGTGGAGGCTCGCGTCGCCGCCCTGTCCGACGAGGAGGCCGCCCAGATGGCCGAGCAGCTCGAGCAGCTGCCCGCCGGCGCCAGCGTCGTCGGTGCGCTGGTGCTGATCTTCCTCGTGCTGCTGGTCACCGATATCCTCGGCCTGACCAACGTCTTTCCCTTCACGCGCTGACCGGGGAGCCCCATGACACTACGCCGTTCACGGCAGCACACTCATGGCACCCCATGGAACGCCCGCTCCGCGGGCGTTCTCGCGTTGATGCTGCTGATGCTCACGCTGGCCGGCTGTGCCACCACGCCACGGCTGGCCGAGTCCACCCACCAACGCCTGCCCCGCCAGGCGCTGATCGAGGACGTGCCTTTCCATGCCCAGCGCGACTACCAGTGCGGGCCTGCCTCCCTGGCCATGGCCCTCAACGCCGGGGGCGTGGACGTCGAGGTCGACACCCTGATTCCCCAGGTCTTCCTGCCCGGACGGGAAGGCAGCGTCCAGCCCGAGATGCTCGCCACGGTGCGCCGTCACGGCCGCATCCCCTTCGTCATCGACAACCGCCTCGATGCGCTGCTCACCGAGATCGATGCCGGCCACCCGGTGGTGGTGATGCAGAACCTCGCCCTGCCGGCCTGGCCGATGTGGCACTATGCCGTGGCCATCGGCTACGACCTGGACGACAACGAGTTGATCCTGCACAGTGGCGAGGAGCCCGAGCGGATCGAGTCCTTCCGTCGCTTCGACGCCACCTGGGCTCGCAGTGACCGCTGGGCCTTCGTCGCCCTGCCGCCCGGCACGCTTCCCGAGGGGATCGCTGAAGACCGCGCCGTGGAGGCGATCTCCGCCTATGAGCGGGTGCAGGGTGCGGCGGCCACCCTGCCCGCCTGGGAGGCCCTGGTGGAGCGCTTTCCCCGGGCGGCCATGGGCCACTTCGCCCTGGGCAATGCGCGGCATGCCTCGGGTGATGCCCAGGGGGCCATTCAGGCCTTCGAAGGCGCCGTGTCGGTCCAGCCGGAACTCGCCGTGGCCTGGCTCAACCTGGGCCTGGTACTGCGCCATCAGGGTGACCTGCCCGCCGCACGCCGGGCCCTGGAACGGGCCGCCGACCTGCCCGGCCACTGGCAACCCCAGGCCCGCGAGGCACTGGCCGGCCTGCAGGAGGAGACCCGGTCATGAGCTACGACATCGTCCTCAAGCGCATCTACCGCCCCGCCGAGTCCGAGGACGGTGCCAGGGTCCTGGTCGATCGCCTCTGGCCACGAGGCAAGCGGCGCGAGAACCTGGCGCTGACCGACTGGTATCGTGACGCCTCCCCCTCACCGGGGCTGCGCCGCCAGTACCACCAGCAGGAGATCAGCTTCGCCGTGTTCGCCGCTCGCTATCGCGGCGAACTGCGTGACGCCCCGGACTGCCTGGTCCCGCTGATGCGCCACGCCAGGCGCGGGCGGCTGACCCTTCTCTCAGCCGTCAGGGAACTGGACAGCTCCCATCTCCCCATCCTGCGCGAGGCCCTCCAGCGGGCACTCGAGGCCGAGGACGCCGAGGATCGTGAACAGTCCTCGCCGCCCTGCTTCAACGGACAAGTCAGGTAGCAAGCGACCACGCCCCGCAGATGGGGCAGGCAGGGGGCACTACCGAAAGGAAATGGCGCGAGGAGCCGTTATGCTACCTCGCGCATCCTGGAACGCGGCAGATGTGCTTCGCAGTCAACGCAGTAGTAGAATCGCTCGATATGCAAGACGCGCTCCCACCAACGCTGCTTGACCTTGTAGACACCAAAGCCGCTGCATCGTGGACATTGCAATAGCATGGAACCTCCATGCGGCACCCGGCCTCCACATGAAGGCATATGCCACCTATCCGGCCGCTCTCTCGCTCCCGAATCCCGAATAAAGAAATAATATAGGCCGCTCGATAATGCAATCGGCTCGGCAGCCCATATTTTTCATACCCGAGCTCCCTCGGTGGCAAACCGATGACCCTACGTAGCGATTCGGAAAAGGCATCCGCCCCCAGGCACCGGCCTGTCCTGCAGAGCTAGGCAGAGCCCTCCTCGGGTCGGCCGGTGCCTTGACGACGATACCCAATGGCCCCTCACTTGTAGGAATAGTGGTAATACCCATAGCCATACCGGGTGGCTGCCTTGCGCACCATGGCATTGAGAATCGCCCCCTTCACCGTTACCCCGGCCGTCTCCAGCCGCCTGACTGCCAGCTGCACCTCCCGCAGCGGGTTCACCTGGAAGCGTACCACCAGCAGCGTGGTACCGCACTGCGCGCCGATCACCGCGGCATCCGTCACCGCCAGCACCGGCGGGGTGTCGACGATCACCAGGTCGTAACGCTCGCCCACCGCGTCGAGGAAATGGCTGAAGCCCGCGGTCATCAAGAGCTCCGACGGGTTGGGCGGCACCATGCCCCGGCCGACATAGTCGAGGCCGTCGATCCGACTGTGGCGGATCACCTCGTCGAGCCCCTGACGGCCACCCAGCAGTTCGGAGAGCCCGCCGTCGCTGCGCTCGCCGAAGGCATGGTGCAGGTGGCCCTTGCGCATGTCGGCATCCACCAGCAGCACCCGCTGCCCCGCCTGAGCGCAGATCGCGCCGAGGTTGACGGCGATGAAGCTCTTGCCGATGCCCGGGCCCGGGCCGGTGATCATCAGGCGGTTGTCACGCCCTTCCAGCATGGCGAAATGCAGACTGGTGCGCAGGCCGCGCAGCGCCTCGCTGGCCATATCGGTCGGCGCTCGCTCGGCCAGCACGTCGCTGACCACCTCGCGGGCCTGGCGCTCCCAGCGATGCTTGACCCGCCTCACCAGCTTCTTCTGCTCGTCGGAGAGCGGCACCGTGGCATAGACCGGCAGGCCGGCCTCCTCGAGCTGCTCGGGCACCTCCACCCCGCGGTTGAGCAACCCCCGCACCACCACGCCACTCATCGCCAGCATGCCGCCGAGCAGCGTGGCGAGCATCACGATCCGCGGCTTGCGGGGCTCGATCGGGGCGATGCCGACCTCCGCCTCATCGATGATGCGCACGTTGCCGATGGTGCCGGCACGCGCCACCTGCAGCTCCTGCATCCGGTTGAGCACGTTGACGTAGATGGCCTGGGTCACCTCCACGTCGCGCGTCCGCCGCACCACTTCCTGCTGCGCTTCAGGCAGGTCGTCGACCCGCGCATTGAGGGCGGCGCGCTCGGCCTCGAGATGGCGCTTCTGGCGCAGCAGCGACTGGTAGGCGGGGTGGTTGGGCGTGTAGCGCTGCGCCAGATCGGCCTCCCGGAACTCCAGTTCGTTGAGCTGGCTGTCGAGCGCGACGAACTGTTCGATGGCGGCCTGGGCCTCGGAGGTCAGGTCGACGCTGTGCTGGGCCGCGCGGTACTCGTTGAGGCTGTCCTCGGCCGCGCGGAGCTGCGTACGCAGCTCGGGGGCCTGCTCCTCGAGAAACGCCAGGCTTTGTTCGATCTCGGCCGACTGGCGCCGGACATTCTGGGTGAGGAAGGTCTCCGCCACGGCATCCAGCGAGCGCCGGATCTCGTCGCGATCGGGCCCGGTCAGGGTCAGGCGCAATATCCCGGTGCTCGTGCCACGCCCCACGCCCACTTCGGCCACGCTCAACCGGTCCCCCAGGTCGCGGATGGCCGAGGCACGCCTGTGCTTGACGAGGGTGAACTCGG